>DASZML010000182.1:0-10108 GCA_035551875.1 Rhizomicrobium sp. | reverse complement strand
GTGACGGTTTGTCAGAAAAATGCGGCGAACGATAAATGCTCAATGATGCTCACGCGGGACCGCAACTTGCCCGGGCGTGCTGTTCAAAAGCTGCTCGCGGGCGACTTCTTCGACCATGTCGGGATCGACGTGACCGGGTTCCAAGAGGTCGATGCGATGCTGCAATCGCATACGGTCGGTGTGGATCGTTGCGAGCGTCCGATTTTCGCTCGAAAGCTGGGTGTTCGTCGCGTGCAGCGTGTCATAGCCGCGCGCGCCGAAAACAGTGTAGTAGCCGAAGTACGCGATCATGGCCGTGCAGATCGCCGGAATGACCGACGCACCGAAGAAACGCAACACGCTTCGCCTGATTCGCATCCCGCGAACGAATCACACACTGATTCGGTAGGTCAATAGGAAAACGTCACACGCTGTCGATTCATGAATCTGAATCGCGCCACCAGCGCGTTTACGAATTAGTCGCGGGCTTTGGCGAAGAGTTCTTCGATGGTGTCGACGCCTTCCGGACTGTGGATCCAGTCTTCGGCTGCCTTTTGGGTTTCGAACTGTTGCGCGGCGCGGAGCGGCTTCACCCGATCCGGTATGGGGATCAACACTTCGAACGTGCCTTCGTAACGCGTGTCCTTCGTGGGAGCAGCGAACGCTTCCGGTTTGAACTTGTTGCTTTTCTTCTTGCTCATGGCACGCCTTTCTAATGGCCGCGAATGACGCTGCGCCCGGCGTAAATCGCCTGATCGCCCAGCTGTTCCTCAATCCGCAGAAGCTGATTGTACTTCGCGAGCCGATCGGATCGTGACAGCGACCCGGCCTTGATCTGCCCACAGTTTGTCGCGACCGCGAGATCGGCGATGGTATTGTCTTCGGTCTCGCCGGAGCGGTGGCTCATCACAGAGCGGTACGCCGCGCGGTTCGCCATATCTATGGTCTCAAGTGTCTCCGTCAAGCTACCGATCTGGTTGACCTTTATGAGAATGGCGTTGGCGGTTGCCTTGTCGATGCCCTGCTTCAGGCGCTTGGTGTTGGTGACGAAGAGATCGTCGCCCACGAGCTGCACTTGCTTCCCGATCGTATCGGTCAGCGCTTTCCAGCCCGCCCAATCGTCTTCGGCCATTCCGTCTTCGATGGAGATGATCGGAAAGCGCTTGCACAGGTCTTCATAGACCTTGACCATACCGGTCGGATCGAGCGTCTTGCCTTCGCCTTCGAGGACATACTTTCCGTCCTTGAAGAACTCCGACGACGCGGGGTCGAGCGCCAGATAAACATCCTCCCCAGGCTTGTATCCCGCCTTCTCGATGGACTTCATAATAAATCCAAGCGCTTCATCAGCGCTCTTCAAATTCGGCGCGAAGCCGCCTTCGTCGCCAACGTTGGTGTTGTGGCCGGCATCGTGCAGGCCCTTCTTGAGCGTGTGGAACACTTCCGAGCCCATGCGCAGAGCTTCTTTGAAGCTCGCCGCGCCGGCCGGCATGATCATGAATTCCTGGAAATCGATCGGATTGTCGGCATGGACGCCGCCATTGATGATATTCATCTGTGGCACTGGCAGTACGCGCGCATTGGGGCCGCCGACGTAACGATAAAGGGGTTGGTTCGTCGTGCACGCCGCCGCCTTCGCCAGCGCCAGCGAGACGCCGAGAATCGCATTCGCACCGAGGCGCGACTTGTTTGGCGTGCCATCCAGCCTGCACATCACGCCGTCGATGCGCGTCTGATCTTCCGCTTCCATGCCGCACACGGCATCGAAGATTTCCGTATTGACCGCGTTGACCGCCTTCTCGACACCTTTGCCGAGATAGCGTTTGCCGCCGTCGCGCAACTCGACCGCTTCGTGCGCGCCCGTCGACGCGCCGGACGGCACAGCCGCGCGACCGAGCGAGCCGTCTTCCAACCGCACATCGACTTCGACCGTGGGATTGCCGCGGCTGTCGAGAATTTCCCGGGCTGTAATGTCCACAATGGCGGTCATGGATGAACTCTCCGTAAGGCGCAGGTGTCCGAACCGCGGGTCTTCTAGGGGATGGCCGGGAACCCATCAACTGCCATCCGCACCTGCCACGAAGACGCCACAAAACGCCGCCAGACGCACGAACGGAGCGGCAATCTAGTAATCGGAGTACCAATGAAACTCACAACTCTTGCCCTTTCCGCTCTTGTCCTCGCCATGCCCGCTTCTGCCTTCGCGCAGGATCAACATGGCGGCGGAATGCACGGCTTCTTCACGCCCGAACAACGCGAAATGTACATGGAACAGCAAAAGGCGAACGGCACCGACTGGTCGAGCATGACGCCCGATCAACGCCATGCGCAGTTCCAGGCCATGCGCGCCAAGTTCGACGCGATGAGCGATGCCGACAAGCAGAAGCTGCGGTCCGACATGCAGGCAAAATTTGATTCTCTAACGCCCGATCAAAAGAAGGCTGTCGAGGATAAGATCGCCGAACATATGCACCACCACGACATGAACGGTCAGCGCAGCTAACAAAAGCGTTCCGCCGCGGTGGAGCGCCCGCGGCGGGATCGGCCCGACATTCCACCCGAATCCACGCTATAACCTCCCCGAACTATGTTCTGGGGAGGACTTCATGCATACAACCGCCATGCCGGTGACACTTGTCACTGGCTTCATCACCGTACTTGCGCTGATTTTCTATTTCTGGACGGGCATGGGCGTCGCCACCATGCGCGGCAAACATAAAGTCGATGCGCCGACGATGACCGGACCGCTCGAGTTTGAAAGCGCGGTGCGCGTTCAGATGAACACACTGGAAAGGCTGGTCGTCTATCTGCCGTTGCTATGGCTCGCGACCATCTATTTTTCGCCGGCAATGACGATTGTTTATCTGTCGTGGCTGCCAGCCTTGCTCGGTATTATCTGGATTATCGGCCGCTGGATGTACATGTCCGGCTACATGGCCGCGCCGAACAAACGCAGCAGCGGCTTCCTGATTTCCGGCATCGCGATCATCGGTCTGCTGATCTGCGCGATCGTCGGTCTTGTCATGACGTGGACTGCGGTCAGCGCGGTTTAGGGGAGAAATGCACATGGTACCCGCAACAATTTTATCCGCCGCCGTCACCATCCTCGCCGTGTTGATGTTGTTCTACTCTAGCGTTCCTGTCGGCCGTGCGCGCAGCAAGCACGGCATCGCCGCGCCGACTATGACCGGTCATGCCGATCTGGAGCGTGCAGTTCGCGTGCATATGAACACACTGGAGCAATTCGCGATCTTTGTGCCACTACTCTGGATCGCGACGAGCTACTTTGCGCTTGTTGGCTGGCTGCCAGCGGCGCTCGGCATCATCTGGATCGTTGGCCGTTTCATTTACATGCAGGCCTATCTGAAAGATCCCGGCACGCGTAGCCTGGGCTTCAGCATCACGCTGCTGGCGAGCTTGGGACTTCTGATCCTGTCGGTGATTGGCGTTGTGATGGCGTGGAGCACAGCAACTGCGCCCTAGCGGTTCTTCACGATCGCATTGATCGCGACGAGATCGGCGAGAAGGCTTTCGGCGGAGTCGAGCGGCAGACAGCTCGGCCCGTCGCAAAGCGCCTTGTCCGGATCGGGATGGAATTCGAGAAAGATGCCATCCACGCCTGCGGCTACCGCAGAACGCGCCAGCACAGCTACGCCTTCACGCCGGCCGCCCGCCGATGCTCCGCCCGTCCGCGGATCTGCGCCGGGAAGCTGTACGGCGTGCGTCGCATCCATCGTTACGGGCGCGCCGAGCTTGCGCATCTCGCTAAGACCGAGCATGTCGACGACGAGGTTGTTGTAACCGAACGAAACACCGCGTTCGCAAAGGATCGTCATCGGACGTTTCGACACTTCGCCGATCTTCGAGAGAATGTTTTTGCAATCCCAAGGCGCGAGGAATTGTCCCTTCTTGATCTGAAGCCAGCCGCCGGACGCATCAATCGCCTGCGCAGCTGCCACGACGAGATCGGTCTGACGGCATAGAAACGCCGGGATCTGCACGACATCGGCGACGGCAGCGACAGGTGTCGCCTGCTCTTCGGTGTGAATGTCGGTAATCACTGGCACCTTCAACGCCTGTTTCACGTCGCCAAGAACTTGCAATCCCTTTTCCATGCCGGGACCGCGAAAGGATTTGATCGAGGAACGGTTCGCCTTGTCGAAGCTCGCCTTGAAGATAAACGGCAACTGAAGTTTCGCGCACACCGCTTTCAGATGCTTGGCGACATCCATCGCCATCGACGCATCTTCGAGGACGTTCAAGCCCGCCATGACGACGAGTTTTTGCCCGTCGCCCATCGACATGTTCCATTTTTCGAGATGCAGCTGCGGCATGAGAAATCCGTCGGGTTCGCGAACGCGACCCTCTCGGCCAAGCTGCGGCCAATGTCAACGGCGTGCGTAAGCGACGTGAGATTACTCGGTTTCCGCCCGGCGCAGTGTGCATTGCGCCATAAGATTTTTCACCGCCATGCCGACCGTTGCGTTGTCGTAGGGCTTGCGAATGATTGGAAACTCGGATCCCACGCGTTCGGCCGCGCTGCTATATCCGGTCGCCAGCAATACAGGCAGTCCCGGATATAGTTTGCGCAGCTCGCGTGCAAACGACAGTCCATCCATATCGCCAGGCATCACGATGTCGCTGAGCACCAACTGAACACCCGGTTCGCGTTTCAGCATCTCGAACGCTGCCGCTGGTCGCTCGGCGCGCAGGACGCGGTAGCCAAGGCTTTCAAGCAACATGGTGCTGACGTCGCCGACTTGTATGTTGTCTTCGACCAGCAGAACCGTGCCGGTACCCTCCATCTTATCTTGCGGTGGCGCAGCATCGCTTGGCGCGGCGGGCTCCGATTGCGAGCGCGGCAGATAGATCGTGACGGTTGTGCCTTCGCCAAGTTTGCTCGCGACCTGAACATCGCCGCCGTTCTGACGCGCAAAGCCGTATACTTGTGAAAGACCAAGGCCCGTGCCTTTGCCGACTTCTTTGGTCGTGAAGAACGGTTCGAAGATCTTCTTCAGAACGTCGGACGCGATGCCTGTGCCATTGTCGGCAAGCGACAACGCCACAAAGTCGCCGTTGAGCGACACCTCGTCTGCGTCGAGCGAAACATTACGGGCCTCGACCCGCAACACGCCACCGTTGGGCATGGCATCGCGCGCATTCACCGCGATGTTCACAAGCGCCAGCTCCAATTCGGCGACATCGGTCTCCACGGGCCACAAATGATACGGCGCGCTGATCACAAGATTGACCGCCCCGCCAAGCGAACTCGTCAACAGATCGCGCATGCCGGTCAGACGATTGACCACATCGACTGCCACACGGTTGAGACGTTGGCGCCGGGCAAATGTAAGGAGTTGGCGTGTCAGGTTTGCGCCGCTGTGCGAGGCTTGCTCGATGGCATCGAGCGCCCGGATATCCTTGGGATCCTTGGCGCGCATCCGCATCAGCTGCGCCTGTCCGCTCACGATCATCAGTAGGTTATTGAAATCGTGTGCAATGCCGCCGGTCAGATGGCCGATCGCTTCCATCTTCTGCGATTGCGCAAGTTGCTCTTGTGCACGCTGCAGGCGTTCCTGCGCATCGCGGCGCTCGGTCATATCGCGTGTAATCTTTGCGAATCCGAGCAGTTCACCTTGCTCATCGCGCACCGCATCGAGGACCGCAAACGCCCAGAACCGGCTGCCGTCTTGCCGCAGACGCCACCCTTCGCTCTCGTATCGGCCTTTCTCATAGGCCGTTTTGAGTGCGTTACCCGGGACCCCCGACGCGCGATCTTCCGGCGTGAAGAATTGCGAGTAATTCTTTCCCACGATTTCGTGCGGCCGATAACCCTTGATCCGCTCAGCACCCGCGTTCCAGCTCGCGACGATGCCCGTCGGATCGAGCATGTAGATCGCGTAGTCGGTGACGCTTTGAACCAGAAGCTTGAAGTTTCGCTCAGTGTCGCGAAGCTGCGCTAGCGTTTCTTTGTTCTCCGCACTCCGCAGTGCTGCGTTGGTCTGCATGAGAACTTGGGCAGCTTTGTGCCGAGCAACGTCCTGTTGCGCAGCGCGATAGGCTCGTGCGTTGTCGATCGCGATCGCCGCATACGAGGCGATACCGGCGGCAAGCTTCTCATGCTCTTCGTTGAAACGCGCCACTTCGGAATGACCGAAAAACAATCCGCCAAGCACTTCGCCCGAACGTGAGATCACCGAGACCGCGAGGTAGGAGCGCACCGGAAGATGGCCTTCCGGCTGGCCCTTATACGGCGTGTTGTGGCCGTAGCGTGGGTCTGCCTGAATATTGTCGGAGCGAACGACACCTTCGCCCGCAAAAGTCGGACCGAACACTCTTGTGTTCCTTGGCATCGGAAATTTGGAGAATGCTTCCTTGGGCACACCCGAAAGCGTGTAGAGCATATAGCTCTCACCCTTTTCGTTCTGCACGTTGTAGAAAAATGAGCCGAATGCCGCGCCCGTTAACTCGGTGGCGGCGTCGGTCACCACTTGCACCGCTTTCTCGAGATCCAGCTCTGAGGCGATCTCCTTGCCCAGATGCAGCAGGATTTCGAGCCGACGCGATTCTAGCCCCTTGGTTTGCTCCGAGGACATCTACGACCAAATCCAGCCCTTGGCGGGCCCCCCTGTGACACCCAAACGTGCCGAACGACAAAAAGTTCCATGCGCGTTAGCTCGAAAATTCAGCTAAATCAACGCTCGAGCTTAGCAAACAGCGCTCGCAACGATGGAGTGAGTGCTCGCAATTCCTGCCGGTGCGCAAAAGTGAGCCCTTGAAGAAGTTTTTCGCCCGCCGCCGTGAGGATCAGGCTCACCTTGCGACGGTCCGATTTATCTGTCCGCCGTTTGAGGTAGCCCGCTCCCACCAGTCGATCCACTAATCCGACGGCGCTGTGATGCTTGATCGCCAGCCGCTCGGCGAGATTGCCGATGGTGGGCTGCCCCTCAAATCCTTTAATGGCCAGAAGCGCCTGGTGTTGCTGTGGCGCCAATCCGGCATCCCGAGCCGCAACTTCGCTGAATGCAAGAAATCGCCGTAGCAGCGAACGGAACTCCGCGAGATCTTGATAATCAGTCGGCGCGAGCTTTTCACGCGATCGCGAGGTCATGCGCGTGGTCTAGCCGACATTGCATAACATCGCATCACGATATAATAGCGCAGCTTCCGAAACCCCCCGATTCGCTCCTCGTCATCCGTGTCCATATCTTCCAAACCTGATTCCGCATTCCGGGATACTTTGCGCGATTTCACCGCGGATCGCACACTTATCAAACTCACGGCGATGGCGTTCGTCGTCGGAATGATGGGCGTCGCTTCGGCTTGGGCGCTGCTCAAACTCATCGCGTTGTTCACCAACCTCGCCTATTTCCAACGCGTCTCGGTCGAGACTGTTTCATTCGGGACATTGCATCTTCCACTCTGGACCATTCTGGTTCCCGTCATCGGCAGCATTATCATTGGACTGATGGCACGTTTTGGATCCGAGAAAATCCGCGGTCACGGAATTCCCGAAGCTATTGAGGCAATTCTCCTGGGCCAAAGCAGGATTGAGCCGAAAGTTGCCGCGCTGAAACCGTTGTCCTCCGCGATCTCCATCGGGACGGGCGGTCCGTTCGGCGCCGAAGGTCCGATCATCATGACGGGCGGCGCGTTGGGTTCATTGTTCGCTCAGCTGTTTCATCTGAGTTCTGCGGAGCGAAAGACACTCCTTGTCGCTGGCGCCGCCGCCGGCATGACCGGCGTATTTGGCACGCCGATAGCGGCAATCCTGCTCGCGGTGGAACTACTGCTATTCGAATGGAAACCGCGCAGTTTTGTGCCGGTTGCAACCGCGGCGATGGTGGCAGCGATAATCCGTCCCTGGATTTTGGGATCGGGTGCGCTTTTCCCTTACGATACAGCGATCATCGTGCCGTGGTGGGGTTTTGCATTGTGCGCGATCATCGGAATTATCGCGGGATTGCAATCGGCGCTGATGACCGTGTTTCTCTACGGCGTCGAAGACCTGTTTCACAAACTCCCCATCCACTGGATGTGGTGGCCAGCGCTTGGCGGCATCGTCGTCGGCATCGGCGGCTATCTGCACCCGGCCGTGTTGGGTGTTGGCTACGACAATATCGCCGCTTTGGTTCATGGCACGATGACCCCACACGACACGATCGCATTGCTGATCGGCAAATGCGTCGTGTGGACCGTTGCGCTGTCTTCAGGGACTTCAGGCGGCGTGCTAGCACCCTTGCTGATCATGGGCGGCGCGCTGGGATCGCTCGAAGCGCATTATCTTCCGTTCGGCGATTCCGGTTTCTGGGCGATCCTCGGCATGGCGGCCATTCTCGGCGGGACCATGCGTTCGCCGCTGATGGCGACATTGTTCGCCGTCGAGCTCACAGGCAACACACATCTGCTCCCGCCATTGCTGGTCGCGACAGTCGCGGCTTTTGCGACCACCGTCCTGTTGATGCGGCGCTCGATCCTGACCGAGCGCATCGCGCGCCGCGGCCATCATGTTATGCGCGAATATTCGATCGATCCGTTCCTGCAAACCCGCGTGGAACAGATCATGGCCAAGCCTGTTCACACGCTCGCTGGATCCATTCCTGTCGAAGAAGTCGTCGCGTTTTTCATGGCGGCGGAAGGTCCTCGCAGGCACAAAAGTTACCCGATTGTCGACGCAGCAGGGAAATTGCTCGGCATGGTTTCTCGCGCTGACGTGCTGCGCTGGTCGCGTGAGGGTTGGGGAAATGCACAGACGTTGGTCGACACGCAAATGAACGACGAGATGTTCAGCTGCTACGCGGACGAACTCGTCGGTCATCTTGCGGATCGCATGGCGGTGTCCGATTTCGGCCGCGTGCCAATTCTCGAACGTGGTTCGGATCGCGTAGTCGGACTCGTTGCCCGGCGCGATCTGCTGCGCGTGCGGGCACGCGCGATCAAAGAGGAACGCGAACGCCGCCGTCTTCTACGACTGGCCTAGACCAAGCGGCTTTGATGCACCGCCGCCGCAATAAATGACGAGAACAGCGGATGCGGATCGAGCGGCTTGGATTTCAACTCGGGGTGAAATTGCACACCGATGAACCACGGGTGATCCGGAAACTCCATGATCTCCGGCAGCCGCTTGTCCGGCGACCAGCCTGAGACTTTGAAGCCCTGTTTCTCGAGCAGCGGCGTGTACTCGGTGTTCACTTCGTAGCGATGGCGATGGCGCTCGCTGATGTCGGTCGCGCCGTAAACTTCCGCGACTTTACTGCCCGGCGTCAGCACGGTGTCGTAGGCGCCAAGCCGCATCGTCCCGCCCATGTCGCCGTCGGCAGCACGCTTTTCGACTTGATTGCCCTTCACCCATTCGGTCATCAGACCGATGACGGGATATTTTGGCTTGCCGATTTCTGTCGTACCGGCACCATCGAGTCCCGCAAGATCGCGCGAGGCTTCGATCACCGCCATGTGCAAGCCGTAACAGATGCCGAAGAACGGCACCTTGCGCTCGCGCGCGAACTTCACCGCTTCGATTTTCCCTTCGGTGCCGCGTTCGCCGAAACCACCCGGCACAAGAATGCCGTGGACGTTTTCGAGGAAGCTGGCCGCGTCATCGCGCTCGAATATCTCGCTATCGATCCAGTCCATGTGAACCTTCACGTTGTTAGCGATGCCGCCGTGCACGAGCGCTTCGGAAAGCGACTTATAGGAGTCCTTGACCTGCATGTATTTGCCGACGACGGCGATGCGCACTTCGCCTTCCGGATTTTTCACCCGCTCGACGACTTGGCTCCAGCGCGTGAGATCGGGTGGCGGCGCGTCCATGTGAAAGTGCTTGAGAAGCTGCGTGTCGAGACCGACTTGGTGATAGGCGAGTGGCACGCGATATATAGTGTCGAGATCGAGCGCGGGGATCACGCGCTCCGCCGGCACGTTACAGAACAATCCGATCTTGTGGCGATCGTCATCGGGAATGGGATGCGATGCGCGGCACATCAGGATATCCGGCTGGATACCGATGGCGCGCAGCTCTTTCACAGAATGCTGCGTCGGCTTGGTTTTCAGCTCACCCGCCGCCTCGATGTAGGGCACGAGCGTCAGATGCACGAAAGCGGTGCGATCGCGGCCTAGTTCGTTGCCCAGT
>DASZML010000181.1:0-5074 GCA_035551875.1 Rhizomicrobium sp. | reverse complement strand
CGATTGAACGTCGGCCGCGCGTATTGCGTATCCATCCATCGAGGAAACGGGGAAGGGTGGCTGCGTCGCTTTCGCTATGGCGTCTTCTGCCAGTACACGGCCAGCAACTTCAGCGATCGCGACGGTCTCGGCATCGAGCGGGTTGAATGCGGAAACGATGCGTTGCGTCGCTTCCTCGACGGAGATCATGCGCGGAACATATCCTCTTCGCGCACGCGCGCGGCGCGGGCCAGCCGCGATACGGCATCGGGCGACAGCGCGCGCGTCTTGCCGGTCAGATAGGCATAGATCTGCGCGGCCGGAACGCCCGACTGTTTTGCCCACTCCGTCGCGCGCAAGCGGTTCGCCGTCATGAACGCGCGAAAGGCATCGCGGTGACTGTTCACATCGTGGATGCGCGGCGCGGCGACTTCGTTCATGATCGTTTCCGGCTTGCGCGAGACCGATCTCAATGCGGCGTGCGGTTTGGGCGAAGTTGCGACATACACACCACTCTTGCCGCCGGATTTGGAAACGAGCTTCACGCCTTCGATCACTGCGGCGCGATCCACCGCCTTGATCATGTCGTAAATCGTAAGCGCGGCGACGGTGGCTGCGGTCAATGCCTCCATCTCTACGCCCGTCGGCCCCGTCGTTTTGGCGGACGCCACGACGCGGATGGCTTTGCGTTCGACGAGCGGCTCGAACTCGACGCTCGCTTTCGTCAGCGCGATGGGATGGCAAAGCGGAATGAGATCGGAAGTTTTCTTCGCCGCCATGATGCCAGCGATGCGCGCGGCGGCGAAAACGTCTCCCTTCGGGCCATTGCCGCTTACCACCGCTTCGAATGCTTCTTCGGATAGCGTGATGGTGGCCTCGGCACTGGCTTCGCGTTCTGTCGCGTCTTTGGCCGAAACATCGACCATGCGCGCCGCGCCGTTGTCGTCGAGATGGGTGAGTTTGGTCATGGAGATAGATTAGCGTGCGAGCAGGGTCTTTGTCGCCGCCGCAACATCCGCTTGCCGCATCAGGCTTTCGCCGATGAGGAAGGTGGTGACGCCGATATCGGCCAGCTTTTTGAGGTCGGCTGGCGCGGAAAGACCGCTTTCGGCGATAGCCAGAACGTCACTTGGAATGCGCGGCGCGAGTTTGAGCGTCACATTCAGATCGGTGACGAAAGTGTGCAGGTCGCGATTGTTGATACCGATCATATCCGCGCCGAGCACCAGCGCACGGTCGAGTTCGGCATCATTGTGGATTTCCACCAGCGCATCCATCTTCCAGCGCCGCGTTTCGTCCAGCAGCGTGCGCGCCTCGGCGTCCGTCACAGATGCCATGATGATGAGGATGCAATCCGCGCCCCACGCGCGCGCTTCCGTCACCTGATACGGCTCGAACAGAAAATCTTTTCGCAGGCATGGCAACGAAACCGTCGCGCGAGCCTTGGTGAGAAATTCCGGTGCGCCTTGGAATGACGGTGTGTCGGTGAGGATTGATAAGCATGATGCGCCGCCTTGCTCATAAGCCTGTGCGAGTGACGGCGGATCGAAGTCCGCGCGGATGAGACCTTTGGACGGACTGGCTTTCTTGATTTCGGCAATCAGGCCGTATCGATTTGCGTTTTTTGCTTTGAGCAGCGCATCGCGAAATCCTCGTGGCGCATCGGCGCGGCGAGCACGCTGTTCGAGTTCGTTCAGCGGCACATGCGATTTCGCCAGCGCGATCTCTTCGCGTTTGTATTTTGCGATGTCGTCCAGCACCGTCACGCTACTGCCTTATGCGAAAACGCGACGACGTTGTTGAGCACCGCAAGTGCGCGCCCGTCTTTGATGACGGCATTCGCCAATTCCGTGCCCTGTTTCAGATCGCGCGCTTTGCCCGCGACGATCAAGGCCGCTGCCGCATTGAGTAGGACGATGTTGCGATAGGCGGCTTGGCCTTGGCCTTTCAGCAAATCCGTCAGCGCCTTCGCGTTGAACGCCGCGTCGCCGCCTTTGAGGTGATCGAGTGTTGTGCGCGGCAATCCCGCATCGTCCGGCGTCACATTGCGCTCCGCGATGTGGCCGTCATGCAGAACCGCGACATGCGTGGTGCCGGTGGTGGTGATCTCGTCCAGTCCGTCGCTGCCATGCACAATCCATGCGTCCACCGTTCCGAGCGACGCCAGCACGTTCGCAATCGGCGTCACGTAATCGCGCGCGAACACGCCGAGCAGTTGACGCTTCACATTCGCTGGATTGGCGAGAGGCCCAAGCAGATTGAATATCGTGCGGAAGCCAAGCGCACGGCGTACGCCCGCGACATGCTTCATCGCCGGGTGATAAGCGGGCGCGAACAGGAAGCAGAAATTCGTTTCATGCAGGCAGGCCTGCGCGGCGGACGGCGGAAGGTCGGTGCCCACGCCGAGCGCGTCAAGCACATCCGCCGTTCCGGTGCGCGACGAGATGCTGCGATTGCCATGCTTGGCGACAGGTACGCCGCACGCTGCAACGACAAACGCCGTCGCGGTCGAGATGCTCAGCGTGCCGTGGCCGTCGCCGCCTGTGCCGCACAGATCGATCGCATCCGGCGGTGCAGCGATGGATGTCATGGCGGCGCGCATCGCGCGCGCGGCGCCGACGATCTCGTCTTCGCTCGGCCCGCGGATCGCGAGCGCCGTCAGGAACGACGCGATCTCTGCTTCGCTGACGCTGCCGGCCATGATCGCGCCGAACGCGCGCGCGGAATCCTCGGCGTCGAGAACTTCGCCGCCGACCAATCGTTTGAGAAAGGATTGAAAGCCGGAATTCATGCCGGTTCTTTGGCGCGCGCGAAATCCCGCGCGATGTTGAGGAAGTTCTGCAACAGCGCGTGACCGTTCTCGCTCGCGATACTTTCGGGGTGGAATTGTACGCCGTGCACCGGATGGCTCTTGTGCATCACGCCTTGGATCACGCCATCGTCGCTTTTCGCGGTAATCTCGAGCGACGCGGGCATGCTCTCCGGTGCAATCGTCAGCGAGTGATAGCGCGTGGCGAGAAAGTCATTGTTCAAACCGCGAAAGACGCTCTTGCCGTTGTGATGAATGCGGCTGACCTTGCCGTGCATCGGCTCCGGCGCGCGCACGATCTCGCCGCCATAAACCTGACCGATGGCTTGATGACCGAGGCAGACGCCCAAAATCGGCACGCTGCCATTCGCCGTCTTGATGAGATCGAGGCAAACGCCCGCTTCGTTCGGCGTGCAGGGACCCGGCGAGAGCACGACCGCTTCCGGCTTCATGGCCAGCGCGTCTTTCGCCGGCAACTCGTCGTTGCGCTTCACAACAACGTCCGCGCCCAACTCTCCCAGATAGTGGAAGAGGTTGTAGGTGAAGCTGTCGTAATTATCGATCAGAAGAAGCAAGGCACGATCCCGGTCGGTGAGAGGTCGTTTTAGCCCGGATTGAGCGTGTTTGCGAAGAGCTTGCCGGTTGACAGGTCTGGAGACGGCTTTCCTATTGGCGCATGTCGCGCAAGCGGATGATTCGCAAGAGAGTGGACGCATGGACGCGCCGCGGGGCGGATGTCGCGTTCTGGCTCGTCGTGCTGCTGGCGGTTTGCTACGGCGGCGCGAGTGCGATGACCGGCGCACCTTTGCTCGCGAGCCTTCTCATTCCACCCGGCCTGATGGCGGCGCAGGCCCACGACACACCGCATGCGACGGCGGCGGCATTCCCCATTCAGGTTTTGTCCGGCAATGAAGAATATGGCCCGCATGTGCTCAGCGCGGGGCAGGGCTTTCCGCAATGGCTGAAGGCGCGCATTGCCTTCGCGCGATCCAACAAATTCGCGGGCACCGGCGCAGCCACGCCGCAGAGCGTTCCCGCCATCGCTGTTGTGATCGACGATCTCGGTGCGGATGCGGTGGATACGCGCCGCGCCATCGCGCTGCCGAAGGAAGTGAGCCTGTCATTCCTGCCATATCCCGACGCGTCGCCGGAACTGGCGCGCGAAGGATTGCGCGCAGGCCACCAGATCGTCGTGCATGTGCCGATGGAGCCGCAGGGCGCGATCGATCCGGGGCCTTTGGCGCTGCTCACGCATCTGAGTGCGGACGAAAACGTGTCGCGTCTGAATTGGGCGCTGTCGCGGATCGAAGGCTATTCCGGCATCAACAATCACGAAGGCAGCAAGTTCACAGCCGATCGCGCGGCGCTGGTGCCGGTGATCGAGCAACTCGCGCAGCGCCATGTTTTCTTTCTGGATTCGCGCACCGCGCCGGACACCGCGGTCGTACCGCTGGCGCGGGCCTTCGGTGTGGCGAGCGCTGGGCGCGATATTTTCCTCGATGATGTTCTGACGCCCGATGCAATCGCCGCGCAGCTCACTCAAGCCGAGAAACTCGCAAGCCAGCAGGGCGTCGTCATCGCCATCGGCCATCCGCATTCTGTGACGATGGATGTTCTGGCGAAGTGGACGGCGACTGTCGCCTCGCGCGGCTATGAGCTCATCACCGCGAGCGAAGCGATCCAGAAGAAGACCGAGCGCGATGCGCTTAGCGGTTCACTGTCCGCGGCGCGCTGAAGAGGCAAAGCGTACGGCTTCGTCAGCCGCCGCCATCAGCGCTTTGGCCTTGTTGATCGTCTCCTGATACTCGGCTTCCGGATTGCTGTCCGCGACCACGCCGCCGCCGGCCTGCACATACATCGTGCCGTCTTTGACGACAGCTGTGCGTAGCACGATGCACGTATCCATCGCGCCATTGGCGGCGAAGTAGCCGACCGCACCGGCATAAACCGCGCTGCGTTTTTCTTTCTCGAACTCGTCGATCAATTCCATCGCGCGGATTTTTGGCGCGCCCGAGAGTGTGCCCGCGGGCAATCCGGCGGCGAGCGCGTCGATGGCATCGAGACCGGGACGAATCGTACCTTCGACGTTCGACACCAGATGCATGACATGGCTGTAGCGTTCGATGAAGAATGAGGCCGTGACTTTCACTTTCCCGGTCTCGGCGACGCGGCCGACATCGTTGCGCCCGAGATCGACCAGCATGAGATGTTCGGCACGCTCTTTGGGATCCGCCATCAGCTCGGCCGCGAGCGCATTGTCTTCTTCGACGGTCGCGCCGCGTTTGC
>DASZML010000180.1:0-2275 GCA_035551875.1 Rhizomicrobium sp. | reverse complement strand
GACATGCGCGAAAGGCATCAGCATTGGCCTTGGGCAAAGCCATGGTGGCTACGCCGAGTACGTGAAGATTGGCAGTAGCGGCGCTTACCGTTTGCCGCAATCGGTTTCATTTCGCGAAGGCGCGATGGTCGAACCGCTCGCTGTGGGATTGCACGCTGTCGACAAGGCGCGCATGTCGCGCGGTGCCACGGTGCTGGTGATCGGCGCGGGCCCGGTCGGACTTGCCGTGATTCTGTGGGCGAAGTTTTTGGGTGCGCGTCATGTCATCGTCAGCGAGAAAGCGGACATCCGCAAACAGATGGCATCACGCTTCGGCGCGACCGATGCCATCAATCCTTCGCAACCGCTCACATCGCAAGTGGAAACAATTGCGGGCAAGGGACCGGATATTATTTTCGAATGTGTCGGCGCGCCGGGATTGATCGGCGCCGCGATGATGGACGCGCCACGTCACAGCCGCATCGTCGTTGCCGGTGTGTGCCAGCAACCGGACACGATCATGCCGCTGATGGGCATCGTGAAAGAGCTGGAGATTCAGTTCGTGCTGGGCTATCGCCCGGCCGATTTCGATTACGTCATCGGCATGATCGCGTCGGATCGCGTGGACGTGGATCATATGGTGACGGATGTGGTGACGCTGGACGGACTGCCAGACGCTTTCGAAGCGCTTCGCAAGCCGACGCATCAATGCAAAGTGATGCTGGAGAACTGAAGCTTTCCGCGCCTCAAATGATAAATGGGGCGTTAGGAAAATCTCGACCTTTCGCGGCCAAGATGTGCAGATGTCTCACGCCGCTCTTCAACACGACGACGAAGCCGCCGGGCATTTCAACGCGCTCGCGATTGCGAACGGGTGGTATGCGCGGTGCGATGGGTCGCTCTCGTTCGACACACCGGCGCTTCATGGCTTGGCCGCCTTGTGGCGCGAAAAGGCGGCCGGCGCTTTGCCCAAGCGCAACGATTTCGGTCCACGCGAAATGCGCGGTGCGATGGCGCAAATGGCGCTGTTCGACGCCATCGACGGCGGGAAACGGTTTTATATCCGCCTTCTAGGCACTGCGCTCAGTGAGATATACGGGAACATAACGGGCAGGCATATTGACGAGCATTTCTCGCCGGCGGTTACAGAAATCTGGCACGCCGCGTTGAACGAGACGCTGAATGCGCGGCGGCCTTTGCGTTACAAAGGTCGCGTTTCATATGAGCAGCGCAATTTCTTTGCCGTGGAGTCGATACAGGCCCCACTATCGGAAACTGGCAGTGCGGCCGATCGGATTCTGATGGTCATGTACCGTTTGCCCGGCGCTATCCTGCCCGCGTGAATCTTTCCTGGAACGCTTCGTTAACGAAGTTTCGACCATTGCGGCGCTAAACCGGTCGTATGGACAGGCCGCAATCCCAGACGCCTGGTGCGCGCTACAACGAACTGGCCTTCGCGGAAGGTTGGGGCGGGGTTTGCGACAACACGCTGGCGTTTCGTCAGCCGCAGTTGTCGGCGCTGCTCGCCATCTGGCGCGATCAGGCTGCTGGCCGCATTGCGCCTTCGCGCGATGATATGTCGCCGAAATTGCTGAAGGCCTATCTGCAGAATATCGCGATCTACGAACGTGTCTTTGGCGAGAACGGCGAACGCCGCTGGCGCGTTCGGCTGATGGGATCGAAATTCACGCAGGTGATGGGCGATTACGCAAACAAGTTCGTCGACGAAGTCGTGCCGTCCGAATTTCTCCTGCGTTGGAATACGGCATTGGACGCGGTGATCGACGGTGGCGCACCGCTGCGCTTCTACACGCGCTCCGATACGGCCAACAAATCGTTCCTCATCGGTGAATATTTCGAAGCGCCGCTTCTCGACAGCAATGGCGCGATGACAAAAGTATTCGCGGCCGGTTTCTACATGTCGGCGAACGATTGGGCGCGGGGCAAAACCGAAGAAGCTCTCCCGCGCCGTATCTAGACTTTCGCCACCATAAAACCGGCGCGCGGAAAGTGCACCGCGATATTTCCGACATGCGGATCGTTGCGCAAAATCGCGATCTCGTGCGCGTTGGAGAAAATGATCTCACCCACAACCGGGTCGCGGCCATAGTCATCAGCTGACACTGTGACTTTGTCGCCAGCTTTCAACGCGCGCGGATCGTGCGGGTCGGTGCCGCGCTTCGCAGTGGGTTCGGATGCCTTGGCGATAGCAAGCGCGTCTTTCGGATCCATCGGTGAAGGCTTGCCGTGACCGATAGCGGCGATGCGCGCGATCCACTCGACGATCTTTGGAAAC
>DASZML010000179.1:0-6505 GCA_035551875.1 Rhizomicrobium sp. | reverse complement strand
TCCATCGCGCGCGCTTTGATGTCATCCTCGACGGCGGCGAGATCGTTCACATCTTCGAGGCGCGTCAGTGGCACGCGGAACTTATCGTCATCAAGAAGCTTGGACGTCAGCGCCTTGATCACGTCCACGCCGCGTGGCGGCTGAAAGAAAATGCCCAGATGTAGCGAACGCGCGGACTGGTTCTCGCAACGATGCCAGTTGCCCGCCGGCACAAACAGGAAATCACCTTCTTCGAGAAGCTCATCGAATAAGAGCGCATCTTCCGGCGGTGGATTCTGCGCAGCGCCTTGCAATGGATTGACGACCGGAGGACCAAAAATCTTCCAGCGTTTTTTGCCTTCCACCTGCAAAATGATCAGATCTTCCGGATCGTAATGCAATGTGAATGCACCGCCCTCACCGGTGGTGACGATCACGCCCATTTTGATCTGTTCACGGACTTTCAGCCGAACGTTTTCACACAGACGTCTTAGATGATCTGCATGCTGATTGATGCGGGAAAGATTCAGACTGAAACCCATCGCCATGTAGGAGATTATCTGGTCGATATCCACCGAGTTTCCGTTGCCCTTTGGATTGCGCTTCAACCAACGTTCCGGTGGCACCATTTTGGAATCTTTTACAAGGCAAAAGTCAGCCAGGCTGGCGGGATGCTCACCACGCTTGATCATCTTTAGAAGCGATGGCCAATTCAGCAGCGCAGAATAACGATCTCGTCCAACGCCCCGGACCAGCGTTAACTTGCGTTCGCGCAGGAGCTGAAGAAATTCATCTTCCGAAAGCGGAGCGACCAGTTCGGCAAGTGTGGACGGCGGGTTTGTCACAAAAACTCAAATACAGATGACGATCCGCGCCATATATATGAACCGGCGGCTCTGGAAAACAGATTCATTGTCGCTGATCATGTCCAAATTATTGTAATATGACGCGGGAAATTTTGGGCTCCGCCGCCATGCAGCCATCGCCGTTCGTCCTGTTCGGCCGCGATCATCTGATCGTCCTGGCGCTGGCGCTGATATTTCCCGTCCTGCTCGGAATATTCGCGAGATTTGCCAACAACCGAGCCGTGGACCGGACAATTCGATGGCTGTTTGCTGCGTTGCTCATCGGAAACTGGATTTTCTGGTTCGTCGCCTTCCGCAGGAATGGTTGGCTCACCCTCGGCGATGAACTGCCGTTAAACCTCTGCGACTGGGCGAACATCGCGATTATCATTGCGCTGCTGACGGGTAACCAACGGGCGTATGAGCTCGGCTATTTTTGGGCGCTGGCCGGAACGCTGCAAGGATTGCTGACGCCCGACACGCAATTCGGATTTCCGGAAGTGCGTTTCATCATCTTCTCGATCTTTCACGCGGGCATCATCGCGGCTGTGCTTTATATGGCAATTGGCTCGCGATTCAGGCCCTACTGGTCCTCATTGCCGCGCGTGGCGGCGTGGTCGCTGCTCTACGCAGTCGTGGCGGGACTGGTCGATTGGCAGTTCGGCGTGAACTACGGTTTTCTGCGGGCCAAGCCCGCCAATATCTCGCTGCTCGATATGATGCCGCCGTGGCCGGGCTACATACCGATACTGTTCGCGATGGGGATCGCGTCGATGTTCATCTACTACGCGCCGTTCGCCGTGATCGATTTCTACAAACGGCGGCGCCAAGCTTAAGCCATTGTTCCGCGCATGCCGTCGGTTGAATCTGTGCCGGTGATTGCGCGGTAGGCAAACACCGAAGCGCCGTAGCTCAAGCCGTAGACGAATACTGACGAGAGCAGTCCGAACACAGCCGTATAGGGAAATGCCACAAGCGCAGCCGCCGCCATCTTGAGCTGAAAATCGGCCGCCGATTTCTGCACGGCGTCGGGCCCGGCGTGGGTATTCACATCCGCCAGGATGGTCGAGAAATATTGCGCGAACAACGATCCGTATACGACGAGCAGAAGCGCGAGAAGAATAATCAACAGAGGCAGAAAGATGCCCAGTCCCACTGCAAAGATGCGCCAGAAATTGCCTTTCGTGAGTTGCCAACCGCGCGCAAGATTCACGTCGCCTTCGGCCACGACGACCGGTGGAATGAATACCGTCAGGCGAACGGTGACGTAGATGATCACGGCGTAGAAGAAAAGAACGCAAATGCCGACGATTCCTCCGATTGCTTCCTTGGATAAATTCGCGCTACCCGCATGGAAGGCGAATGCCGCGATAACACCGGCGATTGCCATGACGATCGCAAGACCGATAACGACGACGATGATAACGAGGATCGTCAGCAACCACGCGCCAACGAATCGCCACACCGCGCCGCCGAGTGAGAAATACACGAAGGACGGGCCCTTGTGCGTTCCGAGAGCCAGTTCGGTCACGCCCGCCGCCATCATGGCGCGCACAAGAAGCGTAACCGCGAATGTGAGCGGCGCCAGGCGCAAACTCATGCGCGCCATCGAGGCAGGATCGGATACAGCGCCGTGATGGAAAAAGAAGGGATTGGACAACAATGTGAGCGCCAGAACGATTACTGTGGGCGCCCATATAATTCCCAGGATTTGAAAGAACCGTCCGAACGCAAAGCCATAGGCATGCGCGATCGTCTCGAACACCGGCACCTTATTCATGGCACGTATCCCCTCGCCCTCGCGGGATACTAACGCATGCGCCCATAAATCAAACAGTCGCGACGCTTGCCGTCGCGAATTATGTGCTCACGCAACCGGCCCTCGAGCGAAAACCCGAGCCGTTCCAGCAGTCGGCAAGAGGCCTCATTTCCGGCATGGGTGCGCGCCCAGAGTCTCTCCAAGCCGATTGTGACGAACGCGTGATGGATCGCGGCGCTCGCAGCTTCGAAGGCATAGCCGTTGCCCCAATAAGCGCGGTTGAACATGAACCCGATTTCCGCGCGGCGATGGTGATTGTCGATTTCTGAGAGGTCGCATTCACCGATCGTGCGGCCGTCAGCCTTCAGTTCGACGGACCACCAGATCACTTCGCCGTTGTCCACGTAGGACTGATGATCGGCGATGATGCTTTCAACCTGCCGGATGCTTGTCTGCTCCGGCCAATCCCAATAGCGCATGACTTCGGGATCGCGGCGCGCCTCGAACAACGCCGGCGCGTCGCTAGGCGAAATCGGGCGCATGGTGAGGCGTTCGGTGGTGAGCGTGGTCATACTTGCAACGGTGAGCGGGATAACCACATTGTTCTGCCATGCAAGAGCCGCCGATCAAAGTCGCCATATTGCCGGTCACGCCCTACCAGCAGAATTGCTCGCTGGTATGGTGTACGAAGACCAAGCACGCCGCTTTTGTCGATCCGGGCGGAGAAACCGAAAAGCTCAAGCAGGTACTGGCATCACAGGGCCTGATCCTGGAAAAAATCATTCTCACACATGGCCATCTCGATCACGCGAGCGGCGCGGCAAAACTGGCCCGCGACATGGGCGTGAAAATCGAAGGGCCACACAAGGATGATCTCTTTCTATTGGAGGCGCTCGGCGAAAATGCGCGTCGTCCAGGCTTCTCAGATGCCGAGAATTGCCTGCCGGACCGCTGGCTCGAAGATGGCGATACAGTGACGGTCGGTGAACAAACATTTGGTGTGCGTCATTGTCCCGGCCACACGCCGGGACATGTCGTTCTCTATCACGAAGACGCGCGCATCGCGTTTGTCGGCGACGTGCTGTTCCGAGGATCGGTGGGCCGTTCGGATTTCCCGCGCGGCAATCATCAACAGCTCGTCGATTCCATCACCCAGCGCCTCTGGCCACTGGGTGACGACATCACATTCGTTCCCGGACATGGTGAAACGTCTACATTCGGCTCGGAACGCAAGACAAACCCCTACGTTTGCGATCTCGCGCTCGGGCGCAGCTAATCCGTCAGGACAGTGCGTTCGACAGATCGTCGGCTACCACGCCCTCGGCAGTCTTGGCGTCATCAACGACGAGACCCATGCCGAAGAATTCGTGCGTCACGCCCTGGTACATTTTCATGTTGACGTCACTGCCGGCCTCTTTCAGCCGGCGGCCAAGCTCGCGGCCTTCTGAACGCAGCGGATCGATCTCCGCAAGAATAATCGTCGCGCTCGGCAAGCCATTGAGATTAGCCTTGACGAGATTGATGCGCGGATCCGATGTCTGCTCCTTGGATTCGAACGTCTGCTTCACAAACCATTCCATCATGGGCTTGTTCAGTGGTTTGGCATTCGCGTTTTGCTGATAAGACGCTGTTTGCATATCGTTGCCCGCCACGGGATAGATCAGCGCCATGTGTTTTGGCGCCGCAATGCCTTCGTCGCGTGCACGCATGGCGACATTGATCGCAAGATTTCCGCCGGCGCTTTCGCCCATCACGGCAACACGCATCTGGTCGCCGCCGAATGCGCCTGCATTGGCCAATACGAACTTGTAAGCGGCGAAGGCATCGTCATGGGCCGCAGGGAATTTGTGTTCGGGCGCGAGACGATACTCACAAGAGACGACCACGGCATTCGCGGCCTTTGCAATGGCGCGTGGACTTGCATCGTAGACATCGATGTTGGCGATCACCCAACCACCGCCGTGGAAATATACAATGACGGGCAACGCGCCATCTTCGGACTTGGGTCGATAGACACGTGCCGGCAAATCTCCTGCCGCGCCCTTGATCGTGATTTCATGCGTGGTGACGCCGCCGTCTGGCGTAGGTTCGTCACCATTCTTCATCAACACGCGTTTGGCAGCGTCGGCGGGCGTCGGTTGCTTGCGCGCCTCTTCGGCTGTCAGCGTTTCGATAGGCTTACCACCAAGTGCCGCGAGAGCATCGAGCACTACCTGCATATCGCTGTCAGGTTCGGGTTTCTCACGCGCTTCATCGGAATGGAAAAGAGTATCAAGCAGACTCATCGGCTTCTCGCTCTGGTTGGGCAACACAGCAACGCGCCGAGGTGCGTTACGTTTCAGGAACTGCTGTAATTCGCCAATGAGAACGCAGAGTCGCGCGTTGTGAGGTGGAAGTTCGCTTAGTGGCTGGAAAGCTGTATCGGGTTGCCGTCCGGATCCTTTCCGTCGCAAAGCGCGAAAGCTTCTCCTTCGTGAACTTTCCCGAATTTCGCGCCGCGCGCGACAAGCTTCGCGCGCATGGCCGTGACATCTTTCACGCCAAAGGCGATTTTCGGACCCTTGCGGCCTGGCGATGACGGGCCCGAGTGCAGTGCGATCCTTGTGCCGCCCGCCGCGAACTCCTTCCAACCCTTCTCGTTCGTGACCTGCTTAAGCCCAAGAACTTTGCCGTAGAATTCGCTCATCGCATCCATGCGGGCGGTGAACAGGATCACGCGGGCCATTTTCATTACAGAATCTCCGTATGCGGCGTTTCGCCGAGGCTGGCAGAAACGCCGCAAAGCCCGGCGCGGCTGGACTCACGTTTGCCGCCATGATGCTATGACAAAAAATCACCTGACGAGGAAACGCACATGACCGCCATCAATGCGGTGACCGATCTTACGCTTGACGGCGATATCGCCGTCATCACGCTCAATTCTCCGCCGGTGAACGCGCTTTCGGCGCCGGTTCGCGACGGTTTGTCGGAAGGCTTCAAGCAAGCCATCGCGGACCCGGAGGCCAAAGCCATCGTGTTGATCTGCGATGGCAAGACGTTCATCGCAGGCGCGGACATTTCCGAATTCGGCAAAGCGCCGAAGGGCGCGAGCCTGTTCGACGTGCAGAACGAGATGGAGAATTCGCCCAAGCCCGTAATCGCCGCGATTCACGGCACGGCACTGGGTGGCGGATTGGAAGTCGCATTGTGCGCGCACTATCGCGTCGCTGTACCGAGTGCGAAATGCGGATTGCCGGAAGTGAATCTCGGATTGCTTCCCGGCGCGGGCGGCACGCAACGTCTGCCGCGCATCGTCGGGCCGGAAGCCGCGCTCGATATGGTGACGAGCGGCAAGCATGTCGGCGCCAAACAATGCCTCGATGTCGGCTTGGTTGATGAGCTTGCGCCCGAAGGCAAGTTGAAGGAGACCGCCGTCGCGTTTGCGAAAAAGATCGTTACTGAGAAAAAGCCGCTCAAGAAAGTGCGCGACAACAACGCGAAGCTGGAAGCGGCGCGCGGCAAGCCGGAGATCTTCGCGAGTTTCCGCAAAGAGAATGCGCGCAAGTTCCGCGGCTTCCTCGCGCCAGAATATAACATCCAGTGTATCGAAGCGGCGGTGAACGCGCCGAGCTTCGAGGAAGGCCTGAAAACCGAACGCAAGCTGTTCATGGAACTCGTCACCGGCACGCAGAGTGCCGCGCAGCGCTATGTGTTCTTCGCCGAACGCCAGGTGTGGAAGATCCCGGGCATCTCGGAAGATACGCCGACGATCCCGGTGAAGAAGGTCGGCGTCATCGGTGCCGGCACGATGGGCGGCGGCATCTCGATGAACTTCCTGAACGCGGGCATTCCCGTAACCATCGTGGAGATGAAGCAGGACGCGCTGGATCGCGGCGTCGCCACCATGCGCAAGAACTACGAGAACACGGCCAAGAAAGGCCGC
>DASZML010000178.1:0-16940 GCA_035551875.1 Rhizomicrobium sp. | reverse complement strand
CGCCGCAAAGGCCCGAAGCTTTCGACGCATCAGGACGCGCTTCTGCGCGATCTATTGCCAAAGTTGACGTTGCAGATTCGCGACGGCGCCAATCCGCGTTCGTATTTCGACAACAGCGTCGATGACGTATGGCTCGAAATTGGTTTTGGCGCGGGCGAGCATTTGGTCTGGCAGGCGCAACACAATCCGCGCGTTGGGTTGATCGGTGCGGAACCGTTCATCAACGGCGTCGCGAAACTTCTTTCGAAGATCGAAGAAGAGAATGTCGACAACGTTCGCATCCATTCCGAAGATGCGCGCGATATTATCTCTGCGTTGCCGGACGCAAGCATAGGCCGCGTATTTATTCTGTTTCCCGATCCGTGGCCGAAGCTGCGCCATCACAAGCGTCGCTTCATCCAGACCGAGATGCTGGGTCATCTCGCGCGTGTGATGAAGGCCGGTTCGGAACTGCGCTTCGGCAGCGATGATGCGCCGCTGGTCGAATACACGCTGGAACGTCTGATGGCGCATCCATCGTTCATCTGGACCGCAACCCGCGCCGCCGATTGGCGCAATCGAACAACCGATTGGCCGCAAACCCGCTACGAAGCCAAGCAACTCCACGGTGTTCCGGCATTTTTGCGGTTTTGCCGGGTCTGACCTTGTTTTCGGGGCTTTCGGGGGGTATATCCCCGGCCATCCCAGACAACAGAACGTGCTGTTGTGTGGCGGTCGAAAGACCGCCGCGCGGGAAACGCTTTTGTTTTTGGAGTAACGCCGATCATCTCGCAGCTGTCGCATTTGCAGCCGATCATCGAACCCGCGGTAGAAGCCGCCGGGTTCAAGCTCGTGCGCCTGCGCCTGATGGCGGGCAAGACCAAGACGTTGCAGATCATGGCCGAGCGTCCCGACGGCACGATGAACGTGGATGATTGCGCGCAGCTTTCGCGCGCTCTGTCGGACTTTCTGGAATCGGAAGATCCGATTGAAGGCGAATTCCATCTCGAGATCTCGTCCCCGGGCATCGACCGCCCGCTGACGCGCCAATCCGATTTCGCGCGCTGGTCGGGACACGAAGCCAAGATCGAACTCGTCAATCCGGACGAGAACGGCCGCAAGAAATTCAGAGGCGTGCTGCTCGGTCTTGATGGCAACGACGTGACCATCGATATCGACGGCAGCCGCCGCAAGTTTTCGTTTACGAGCATTGCAGAAGCGAAACTCGTTCTCACCGACAAACTCATCCAAGAAGATTTGAAGGCGCGTAAGGCGCAATAAGGAGAAGAATACCATGGCCGCTATTGCCGCCAACCGGACAGAACTTTTGCAGATCGCCGATGCGGTCGCGCGCGACAAGAACATCGAGAAGACCGTCGTCATCGAAGCGATGGCCGAAGCGATGCAGCGTGCCGCAAAAGCTCGTTACGGCAGCGAGAACGATATCCGCGTCGATATCGATCAGAAAACCGGCGAAACGCATGTCTCACGCTACCTGAACGTTGTCGAACTGGTCGACAACGACAAAATCGAGATCAGTCTCGAAGACGCGCGCATGCGCAATCCCGCCGCGCAAGTCGGCGACATTATCGCCGAGACGCTGCCGCCGGTCGATTTCAGCCGTATTGCCGCGCAGGCCGCCAAGCAGGTCATCGTGCAGAAAGTGCGCGATGCTGAGCGCGAGCGTCAGTACGAAGAATTCAAGGACCGCATCGGCGAAGTCGTGCATGGCATCGTCAAGCGCGTGGAGTTCGGTTCGGTGGTGGTCGATTTGGGCCGCGCCGAAGGCGTTGTCCGCCGCGATGAGATGATCCCGCGCGAAACATTCCGCCAAGGCGATCGCATTCGCGCTTACATCTATGACGTGCGCCGCGAAACGCGCGGGCCGCAGATTTTCCTGTCGCGCTCGCATCCGCAATTCATGGTGCGTTTGTTCGCGCAAGAAGTGCCGGAAATCTATGACGGCATCATCGAGATTCGCGCCGTTGCGCGCGACCCAGGCAGCCGCGCGAAGATCGCGGTCATCTCGAAAGATTCGAGCATCGATCCGGTCGGCGCTTGCGTCGGTATGCGCGGCGTGCGCGTGCAAGCAGTGGTGCAGGAGCTTCAGGGCGAGCGCATCGACATCATTCCCTGGAACAACGAAGCGGCGACATTCATCGTTAATGCGTTGGCGCCAGCCGAAGTGTCGAAGGTCGTTCTCGACGAAGACACGCACCGCACCGAAGTCGTGGTGCCGGACGAGCAGCTTTCGCTCGCCATCGGCCGCCGCGGTCAAAACGTGCGTCTGGCGTCGCAGCTCACGGGCTGGCAGCTCGACATTCTGACGGAAGCCGAGGAGTCGGAGCGCCGCCAGAAGGAATTCGCGGAACGCACCGCGCTGTTCATGGAATCGCTCGATGTCGACGAGACCGTGGCGCAGCTGTTGGCGTCGGAAGGCTTCGCAACCATCGAAGATGTCGCATTCGTTCCGCTGAACGAACTCGCGGCGGTCGAAGGTTTCGACGAAGACACCGCGCAAGAACTTCAAACACGGGCCAATGAATTCATCGAGGCGAAGAACAAAGAGATGGACGACAAACGCAAAGAACTTGGTGTCGAGGACGAAGTGCTCGATGTGCCGGGTGTCACGGCCGCCATCGCGGTTGCGCTCGGCGAAGCCGAGATCAAGACACTCGAGGACCTCGCAGGTTGCGCGACGGACGATCTGCTCGGCTACTACGAAACGGGCAAGGATAAGGAGCGCGTGCGCATCGCCGGGGCTCTCGAAAGCTTCAACTTCAACGCCAGCGATGCGAACGCGATCATCATGGCCGCGCGCGTGAAGGCGGGTTGGATAGAAGCGCCGGTCGAAGAAGAAGCGGCCGAAGAAGAATCCGAAGCGGAGGAAAGCGAAGCTTGAGCCTCGTCTTGGCCACACGGAAAAGCGACGACGCGATGCGTGACAGAAAATGCATCGTAAGCGGCGAGGTGCGCGACGAAGCGCATCTCATCCGCTTCGTCGTCTCACCAGATGGCGAAGTCGTGCCCGATGTCGCGGCGAAGTTGCCGGGACGCGGCATGTGGGTCAGTGCGGATCGTCAAAGTGTTGAAAAAGCGGCGGCGAAGAACCATTTCTCCAAGGCCGCGAAAGCGAATGTTCGCGCGTCTGCCAATCTCTGCGATCTTGTCGAAAAGCAAATCGTTCGCCGTATGCTCGACGATCTGGGTTTGGCCAAACGCGCCGGTCATCTCGTCACAGGTTTCGACAGCGTTTCGGAAATGCTCGGCAGCCGTCAGAAACCTGCGCTTCTCATCGAGGCGCGCGATGGTGCCGCCGACGGTCGCCGCAAATTGCTTGGTGTTGCACGCGCGCAAGGCGTTTCGCCTGCAATCGTGGATTGCCTCACCAACGACGAATTGAGCGTGGCCCTCGGCTTGGGGAATGTGATACATGCCGCCCTCAAAGCCGGGCCGCTGGCGGGCAGATTGATTTTTGAAGCGGGCCGGCTTGCCGGATTCCGCGAGCCGAAAGCGGATGCAGGTCCAATCCCTGCACCAAAAGGAACTGAATGACCGACGACACGACGAAACGCAGCAAAACGCTCACGCTGAAGAAGACGGAAACTTCGACCGTCAAGCAGAGCTTTTCTCACGGCCGCACCAAGGCTGTGGTGGTGGAAAAAAAGCGCACGGCCGGTTCGCCCGGTGCCGTAAAGCCCGCTGTTGCGAAAACCGCCGATGTAAAAACACCGGCTGCCACGCCCGCTACGCCTGCCGCTGCACCGAAGCCGGCTGCCGCTCGCGCGGGTGGTGGCGTTGTTTTGCGTCAGCTGACAGAAGAAGAAAAAGCACGTCGCGGCGCGGCTCTTGCCGACGCGAAAGTCTACGAAGTTGAAGCCCGCAAACGCGCGGAAGAAGAAGCGCGTCACCGCAGCGTCGAAGAAGAACGGCTGACGCGGGAGCGCGCCGCCGCCGCCGTGCGCAAAGCTGAAGAAGATGCACGCAAGGCCAAGGAAGAAGCTGCGAAGCGTCACGCAGAAGAAGAAGTCGCGCGCCGCGATCCAAAAAGCGACGCCGCCACGCGTCCCGGTGTTGCTGCGGCTGAAGCGCCACGCATCCGCCGCGTCAATGCGGAAGAAGATGACGACGGTCCGAAGAAAGCTGGACCTGGCGGCAAGGTCGCACCGAAAACACCCGCCGTCCGTAAAGCGCCGGATGATCGTCGCCGGGGCAAGCTGACCGTCACGCGCGCTCTGTCGGATGATGGCAGCGAGCGCACGCGTTCTGTTGCCGCCTACAAGCGTCATCTTCAACGCATCAACAAGGGTCAGCAGCAGCAACCTGCCGGTCCCGCCGGCCCGCGCGATATCACGGTCCCGGAGACCATTACGGTTTCGGAGCTTGCCAACCGCATGGCGCGCCGCTCTGTCGACGTCATCAAGGTTCTGATGAAAAGCGGCGTGATGGTCACGCAGAACGACGTCATCGATGCGGATACCGCAGAGCTCGTCGCCAGCGAATACGGACACACTGTTAAGCGCGTCGCCGAGTCCGACGTGCTCGAGGGTCTCAAGGGTGTCGATGACGACAGTGCCGCAATGCGGACGCGCCCGCCAGTTGTCACCGTCATGGGTCATGTCGACCACGGCAAGACATCGCTGCTCGATGCACTTCGTAAAACCGACGTCGTGTCAGGCGAAGCCGGTGGCATCACGCAGCACATCGGCGCCTACCAAATTAAGATGAAGAACGGCCAGAAGATCACCTTCCTCGACACGCCGGGCCATGCCGCGTTCACGCAGATGCGCGCGCGTGGCGCGAAAGTTACCGACATTGTCGTGCTGGTTGTAGCTGCCGACGACGGCGTCATGCCGCAAACGGTGGAAGCGATCAGCCATGCGAAAGCGGCTGGCGTTCCGATCATCGTTGCCGTCAACAAGATCGACATAGGCGATGCCAATCCGACGCGCGTGAAGACCGAGCTTCTCCAGTACGAGATTCAGGTCGAAGATATGGGCGGTGAAACGCTTGCCGTCGAAGTCTCGGCGACGAAGGGCACCAATCTCGACAAGCTCGAACAGGACATTCTTCTGCAGGCCGAAGTTCTCGATCTCAAGGCCAATCCGGACCGTCCGGCGGAAGGCGCTGTCATCGAAGCCAAGCTCGACAAGGGCCGCGGCTCCGTAGCCACGGTTCTAGTGCAACGCGGAACATTGAAGACCGGCGATATTCTCGTGGCTGGCTCCGAATGGGGTCGCGTGCGTGTGCTCATGAACGATCGCGGTGAAAACATTTCGCAGGCGACACCGTCGATGCCTGTCGAAGTGCTGGGGCTTTCGGGTGTGCCGGAAGCAGGCGACGAGTTCGTGGTCGTGACCGACGAAGGCCGTGCGCGTGAAGTTACCGAATACCGCGCACGCAAGCGCCGGGAGCAGCGCCATGCTGCAAACTCGCGCCAGTCGCTCGATCAGCTTCTCAAGTCGCAAAAGGAAGGCGAGAGACGCCTTTTACCGCTCATCGTAAAGGCCGACGTTCAGGGTTCGGTCGAAGCCATACAGGGCGCGCTTCACAAGATCGGGACCGACGAAGTTGGCGTGCAGGTTCTTCAATCCGGCGTCGGCGCAATCACCGAATCCGATGTGATCCTCGCGCATGCCTCCGGTGGCGCGATCATCGGCTTCAACGTGCGTGCCAACGCACAGGCACGCGAACGTGCCAAGCGCGATGGTGTCGAGATCCGCTATTACAACATCATCTACAACGTCGTCGATGATATGAAGGCGGCGCTCTCGGGAATGCTCGCGCCGGAGACGCGCGAGAAATTCCTCGGCAATGCCGAAATCCTGGAAGTGTTCAGTGTCTCGAAAGCGGGCAAAGTCGCCGGCTGCCGAGTCACCGAAGGTGTCGTGCGCCGTGGTGCCAAGGTGCGGCTCATCCGCGATAACGTCGTCGTTCACGAAGGCGAACTCTCCACGCTCAAGCGCTTCAAGGACGATGCGCGTGAAGTCGTCGTCGGTCAGGAATGCGGCATGTCCTTCGCCAATTATCAGGACATCCAAAAAGGCGATGTGATCGAGTGCTTCGAGGTCGAGACGATCCAGCGCGCGCTGTAGTCGCTCGCTGTTGAGGAGCTTGTCATGCCTCGTGGCCGATCTCATTCTCACCATGCGCGCGACGCGGGACCAACGCAGCGGCAGTTGCGCGTGGGCGAAATGTTGCGTCACGCGCTAGTCGACATTCTTCGCCGCAACGAAATCCGCGATGCCGATCTCGATGGCGTGTCGGTGACGATCACGCAAGTAAAACCGTCACCGGACATGCGCCATGCGACGGTGTTTTGCGAGCCACTTGGCGGGCAGAACGCGGACAAGATCATCGCCGCGCTCAATCGTCATCGCGCTTACATCCGTGGCGAGATGGGGCACATGATCGAGACGAAGTTCACGCCCGAGCTGCGCTTCGTCGAAGATGTGTCGTTTGCCGAGGCACAGAAGATCGAAGACCTTCTGAAGTCCGAGCGTGTCCAGCGCGATCTGAGAAAAGCAGACGACGGCGATGAGCCGTAAGCGCAAGGGCAACCCCGTCCACGGTTGGGTGATCGTGGACAAGCCCTCTGGCGTCACCTCCACACAAGTTGTCGCTGCCGTGCGCAAAATCTTCGATGCGCAAAAAGCCGGACACGCCGGAACGCTCGATCCGCTGGCGACAGGCGTGCTCGCTATCGCGCTCGGCGAAGCAACCAAGACTGTCCCTTACGCGATGGATGCGCAGAAGACTTATCGCTTCACCGCAACCTGGGGCGAAGGACGCGACAGCGACGACAGCGAAGGCAAAGTCACCGAAACATCCGATGTCCGCCCAACTCGCGAGGCTATCGAAGGCGCCATCCCCGGTCTGACGGGCGCCATTACCCAAGTGCCGCCGATCTATTCCGCCATCAAGGTCGACGGCGAGCGGGCCTACGATCTGGCCCGGCACGGCGAGGCCGTGGAACTGCAATCCCGGACGGTTTTGATCCACGAAGCGCGGCTTCTGGAGAACCTGGATTTAGACCACGCCGTGTTCGAAATGCGTTGTGGGAAAGGGACTTACGTCCGGGCGTGGGTGCGGGATATTGCCCGCGCGCTGGGCACGGTCGGCCACGTTTCCCAGCTCCGCCGAACCTCGATTGGCGGGTTCAAAGAGAATGCGGCGGTACCCCTAGAAACGCTAAGGGGTTTTATGCATAGTCCCGCCGCTTTTGAGCACTTGAGGCCCATTTCGACCGCGCTGGACGGCATCCCGGCGTTGGCCGTCGCGGGCCCGGATGCGGTTCGCCTTCGTAGCGGCAATCCGATCCTGATGCGTGCGAATCTTTTCGCCCGCATCGCGGACGCCTTTCCGGAAGAGAACGATCTCTCAGGTCTCACGGTCTATCTCTCTACTCAAGAGGGTGAGCCAGTCGCACTGGCCGCGCTCGAACAAGGAGAGCTCCGGCCGTTTCGTGTTTTTAATTTTGGATGACCGGGAAAGAAAACAATGACGATCACCACAGAACGTAAAGCTGAACTCATCAAGGAATATGGGACCAAGGAAAACGACACCGGTTCTCCGGAAGTTCAGGTCGCTGTGCTCTCCGAGCGCATCAACAATTTGACTGAGCATTTCAAGGGTCACGTAAAAGACAACCATTCGCGCCGCGGCCTCATCAAGATGGTTTCGCAGCGCCGCCGGTTGCTCGATTACGTCAAGGCGACCGACGGAAAGCGCTATGAAGCGCTGATCGCACGGTTGGGCCTGCGCCGCTGAGCGCGACGTCTTCCATCAAGGCCAAGACACAGACGCGTGGGTGCGAAGGGTCGCGCCCACGCAATATCCGTTTGTCCGAGAGATAGAGAACTCGCCCAAACACGCCCGTCGGCAATTCGGCTCACGGGGAATGAAGGAACAAAAACATGTTTCATATCCATAAAGAATCTTTTGAATGGGGCGGCCGCACGCTGACCCTCGAAACGGGCAAGGTTGCCCGTCAGGCTGACGGCGCTGTCGTCGCCACATATGGCGAGACCGTTGTGCTCGCAACCGTCGTCGGTGCGATGACGCCGAAGGAAGGAATCGATTTCTTTCCGCTCACCGTGAATTACCAAGAGCGCTATTACGCCGCCGGCAAAATTCCGGGCGGCTATTTCAAGCGTGAGCGCGCGCCGACGGAACGCGAGACATTGATCTCGCGCCTGATCGATCGCCCGATCCGCCCGCTGTTTGCCGAAGGCTATAAGAACGAAACGCAGGTCGTCTGTCAGGTCCTCAGCCACGATCTTGAAAACGATCCGGATATCGTGGCGCTCGTCGCCGCCTCCGCCGCACTGACAATTTCCGGCGTGCCGTTTCAGGGGCCGATCGGCGCCGCGCGCGTTGCTTTCATCGACGGCGAATACAAGCTGAACCCGCCGATCGACGACATGGCCAATTCCAAGCTGGAACTGGTTGTTGCGGGAACGACCGATGCGGTTCTCATGGTCGAATCCGAAGCGCAAGAGCTGGATGAGAAGACCATGCTCGGCGCCGTGATGTTCGGTCATCGCGAAATGCAGCATGCGATCAACGCGATCATTCGTCTGGCCGAAAAGGCCGCGAAAGAGCCGCGCGCTGTCCCGCATAGCGATACCGGCCTCAAGATCGAAGAGATCGAGAAGGTTGCCGGCCTCAACCTGACCGCCGCGTTTCAGATTCCGGTCAAGTTCGACCGCCGCGACCGTATCGCCGAGATCAAGAAGAAGACGGCGGAGTATTTCGTTGGCGAAGGCGACGGCAAGATGTCCGCGAAAGAATATAGCGGCCTCTTCCACGACCTCGAAGCCAAGATCATGCGCAATGCGGTACTCGACACCAAAAAGCGCATCGACGGCCGCGATCTCGTGACGGTCCGCCCGATCGTTGCTGAAGTGGGAATCCTGCCGCGCACGCACGGCTCTGCGCTTTTCACGCGCGGTGAAACGCAGGCGCTGGTGGTTTGCACGCTCGGCACGGCGGAAGACGAACAGTTCGTCGACAGCCTCGAAGGCACTGGCAAGCAGACCTTCATGCTGCACTACAACTTCCCTCCCTACAGCGTGGGTGAGACGGGCCGCATGGGCGCACCGGGCCGCCGCGAAATCGGCCACGGAAAGCTCGCCTGGCGCGCAATCCATCCGATGCTGCCGACGAAGGACGAATTCCCCTACACGCTGCGCGTGGTGTCGGAAATCACCGAGTCGAATGGATCGTCTTCGATGGCTACTGTTTGCGGAACGTCACTGGCGCTGATGGATGCGGGCGTTCCGTTGAAGAAGCCAACCGCTGGTATCGCGATGGGCCTCATCCTCGAAGGCTCGCGCTATGTCGTTCTGTCGGACATTCTTGGAGATGAAGATCATCTTGGCGACATGGACTTCAAAGTCGCCGGTACATCGGACGGCATCACGTCGCTCCAGATGGACATCAAGATCTCGGGCATTACCGAAGAGATCATGCGTGTTGCGCTGGATCAGGCGAAGGGTGGGCGCTTGCACATCCTCGGCGAGATGAACAAGGCGCTGGATCATGGCCGCGAGCAACTCGGCGAACACGCGCCGCGCATCGAGCAGATCAAGATTCCGACCGACAAGATCCGCGAAGTGATCGGTTCGGGCGGCAAAGTGATCCGCGAGATCGTCGAAAAGACCGGCGCCAAGATCAACATCGAAGACGACGGCACGGTGAAGATCGCGTCCGCCGACGGCGAGTCGATCAAAGCCGCGTTGAAGTGGATCAGAGGCATTGTTGCCGAGCCGGAAGTTGGCGAGATTTACGACGGCAAGGTCGTGAAGGTCATGGACTTCGGTGCCTTCGTGAACTTCTTCGGGCCCAAGGATGGTCTCGTCCACGTTTCGGAAATGGCGGCGCAACGCGTCAACAAGCCGAGCGACGTGGTGAAAGAAGGCCAGGCTGTGAAGGTGAAGCTCATGGGCTTCGACGATCGCGGCAAGGTTCGCCTGTCGATGAAAGCCGTCGACCAGACCACCGGCGAAGACCTCACCAAGAAAAAGGTCGAAGCACCGGCGGCGGAATAATCGCCACGTTGGTAATGCTAACACGCCGCCCGCGGGATATCCTCTCGCGGGCGGTTTTGTTTTCAAATGTATCCGCAGAGGAATACCGCCGATGGCAAAAATCGACATCGCAAAAGCTGAAGTGAAAAAAGGAGCAGGCTATCCGGCTCCATTCGACGAGCCATGCGCACAGCGTGTGCGCAAGAAGCTTGGCGATGCCGGTGGCCTGGAGGACTTTGGTGTGAACTTGCTGACATTGCCGCCTGGTGCATGGTCGAGCCAGCGGCACTGGCATTCGCGCGAGGATGAATTCATCTATGTTTTGTCCGGCGAGCTAACATTGGTGACCGACGGCGGCGAGCAAATTCTGCGCGCTGGTGACTGCGCGGCTTTTCCGAAGAATAGCGGCGACGGTCATCACTTCATCAATCGCTCCCATGAATCCGCGACCTGTCTGGAGGTCGGAACACGATCGCCAGACGATGTGACCACCTATTCCGACATCGATCTCAGGATTGACGCGCGCACCGACCTGTACACGCGGAAGGACGGCACACCGTATCCCGACAAGACGTGACGGATTCGCCGAAACACCGCGCGGCACAAAAGTGACAGGCGAAGACCTTTGCACGGGATTGTTGGTTAACCGCGATTAGCCTTCTTGTGCGATGCAAACGGGCTTGCTTATCTGGTTGGGGTGACGCCGCGAAAGACGGCGTGGAGTGGGGCTTCGATGCTGGTTGCACTGCGCTTTCTCAGTCTAATTCTCGTCGTGATCGCGCTCATGCTTTTGGGCGCCGATGTTCTGACCTCGCTCGAAAAAGGCGGCGAGATCACCGTGCGTTCAATCGATCAGGTATGGGACATCATCGACAAGGCGGGCGATGCTTCATTCAAGGCATGGATGGCGCACAAACTGCCGGGCTTTGTCGGCGCCGCGATCAACGCGGTTCTGGCGCTCCCGGGTTGGGCGGTGTTCGGCGTGATCGGCGTGATCCTGTCGTTCCTGTTCGGCCGCCGCGTCGCCGACGCCTGATCGTTATTTTTCTTCGCGGTTCGCGCCGGGAACCCAAAGCACATCGCCCGTACCCTTGTCGTTCGCATAGCGCGCAGCGACGAAGAGATGATCCGATAGACGGTTCATGTAGCGGATCGCCACCGGATTGATTTCTTCCTGCGCCGCAAGCGCTGTCATCAGTCTTTCCGCCCGTCGCGAGACGGTTCGTGCGAGATGCAGATACGCTGCCGTCGCATTGCCGCCGGGTAGTATGAAAGACGTAAGCGGCTTCAATTCCGCGTTCATCGAATCGATTTCGTTTTCCAAGCGTTCAACTTGCGCATCCACGACACGTAGACGGCCCTCATTGCGTTTTGTCGTTTCCGGCACGCACAGGTCGGCACCGAGATCGAAGAGATCGTTCTGGATGCGCGCCAGCATCCGGTCCATTTCACCATGCGTATGCAGACGGACAAGACCGATGGTGGCGTTCGTCTCATCCACGGTGCCGTAAGCCTCGATCCGAAGATTATGCTTGGGCAACCGTGTGCCGTCGCCGAGCGCCGTTTCGCCCTTGTCGCCAGTCTTGGTGTAGATGCGATTCAGCGTGACCATAAGTGAATCTAAGCGCGGAAAGCCTCGCGTTCCAGCGGCTTTTGCGTGGTGTTGCGATGCCGGAGCGGGCGGCTATATTCCGCCCCGTTCAATCCGAAAGAACCGCCATGCCCGTCGAAGTGCCAGAAATCATCGAAGTCGATGACACCCGCGTCGTTTGCGACGGCACCGGCGGCGCGCTGGGCCATCCGCGCGTGTATCTCGAAATGGGCGCCGAGAAATACGTCGAATGCGGCTATTGCGACCGCCGCTTCGTGTTGCGGGCCGGTGCGGCTGCTCACCATTGAGCGATAAAACATCCAGGCCGCTGAAAAAAGGCGATCACCTCTATCTGATCGATGGCTCGGGCTACTTGTTCCGCGCCTATCACGCTCTGCCGCCCTTGAGCCGCAAATCCGACGGACTGCCGACCGGCGCGGTCTCGGGCTACTGCAACATGCTCTGGAAGCTTCTGGAGGACATGAAAGACGGCGACCGGCCAAGCCACATCGCGGTGATCTTCGACGCGGGCAAAACGACGTTCCGCAACAAGATCTATCCGCAGTATAAAGCCAACCGGCCCGATCCGCCCGAAGATCTGATTCCGCAATTCCCGCTGGTGCGCGATGCGACTCGCGCGTTTGGCGTTGCGTGTGTCGAAATGGCCGATTTCGAAGCGGACGATCTGATCGCGACATACGCCCGCCTGGCGAACGAGGCTGGTGCCCGTACGACCATCGTATCGTCCGACAAGGATTTGATGCAGCTCGTCATCGACGGAAAGATCGAGCTTCTCGACACGATGAAGAACAAACGCCTGGCGACTGCGGAGGTGCTGGAAAAATTTGGCGTGCCGCCTTCGAAGGTCATCGAAGTTCAGGCGCTGGCAGGTGACTCGACCGACAACGTGCCGGGTGTGCGCGGCATTGGCGTGAAGACTGCCGCCGAGTTGATCAATCTCTATGGCGATCTGGAAACGCTGCTCAAGCGCGCTGGCGAAATCAAACAGCCCAAGCGCCGCGAAACCTTGATCGAGAATGCGGAGAACGCGCGCATTTCCAAGAAGCTCGTAACGCTGGACGCCAATGTGAAGCTGAAAGAGATGCCGGATGAGTTCGGCGCGCGCGAGCCACATCCGCAAACACTGATCGCGTTCCTGAAAGTTATGGAATTCAGTTCGCTAACGCGCCGCGCCGCCGCGCATTTCGGCGTTGACGATCCAGACAGCATCCCCGCTGCTGCTGATCCGAGCGAGAAGGCGTTGCCGGCGCCAGGCAGCGTGAAACCGGTAAAGACTTCGTCTCTTCCGTCAGACAAGTCGCTGACAGCCCAAACGTCCGCGCCGGGCGCCATACTGGATCGCGGCGCGGTGCTGAAACCGATCGACCGTTCGAAATACGAAACGGTCACAACAGTCGCGCGGCTCGACCATTGGATCGCGCGCGCGCTCAAACAAGGCAAAGTCTGCGTCGACACGGAAACGACATCGCTCGATCCCATGACGGCGAGCTTATGCGGTGTAAGCCTCGCCGTAGCGCCGAACGAAGCCTGTTACATCCCTTGCGGTCATCGCAAAGCGGATGGCCTGGATCTCGGCGGTAACAGCGGCAAGATCGAGCAGATGCCGGAAGCAGATGTGCTCAAGCATCTGAAGCCGCTTCTGGAAGATGATTCGATTTTGAAGATCGGTCAGAATCTCAAATATGACTTCGTCGTCTTCGCGCAGCGCGGCATTCGCATCACGCCGCTCGATGACACGATGCTGATGTCTTACGTGCTCGACACGGTGCTGCATGGCCACGGCATGGACGAATTGTCCGAACTGCACCTCAGCCACAAGCCGATTGCGTTCGAGGAAGTTGCTGGCAAGGGCAAAGACAAGGTCACGTTCGACTGCGTGCCGGTCGCGGAAGCGACGAAATATTCCGCCGAAGATGCGGACGTCACGCTGCGCCTGCATTGCCTGCTCAAGCCGAAACTCATCGCGGAAGCCAAGGTCAGCGTCTACGAAACGCTGGAGCGCCCGCTGGTCACTGTACTCGCCGATATGGAGCGGGCCGGCGTGATGATCGACCCGGATTTCCTGCGCAAGCTCTCCAACGATTTTGCGAAGTCGCAAGTTAAGCTCGAAGGCGAGATTCACAAGCTCGCGGGGGGCGAGTTCAACATCGGCTCACCCAAGCAGCTTGGCGAATTGCTCTTCGACCGCATGAAAATTCCCGGCGGTACGCGCACCAAGACCGGCGCGTGGTCCACCGATGTCGGCGTGCTGGAAGATGTAGCGGCGCAGGGTCACGATATTGCGAAGAAAGTTTTAGACTGGCGTCAGCTTGCCAAGCTGCGCGGCACTTACACCGATGCGCTGCCGACTTACATCAACGCCAACACGGGCCGCGTGCATACCTCCTATTCGATGGCATCTACCTCGACGGGCCGTCTCGCTTCGACCGATCCGAATTTGCAGAACATTCCGATTCGCACCGAAGAAGGCCGTCGCATCCGTGCGGCGTTCATTGCACCCAAGGGCTGCAAGCTCATCAGCGCGGATTATAGCCAGATCGAATTGCGGCTGCTGGCACATATCGCGGATATTCCTCAGCTCAAGAAATCGTTTGCCGACGGTCTCGACATTCACGCCATGACGGCGTCGGAGATTTTTGGCGTGCCCGTGAAAGGCATGCCGCGCGAAGTGCGTGCGCGCGCCAAGGCGATCAATTTTGGCATCGTCTACGGCATTTCCGGTTTCGGCCTTGCCAACCAGCTCGGCATCGCGCGTGACGAGGCTAATGATTACATCAAGAAATACTTCCAGCGCTTTCCCGGCATTCGCGACTATATGGAAGCGACGAAAGAATACGCCCGCGAGCATGGCTATGTGGAGACGCTGTTCGGTCGCCGCGTGCATATCCGCGAAATCCGTTCGTCCAATCAGGGCCATCGCGGCGGTGCGGAACGCGCGGCGATAAATGCGCCAATTCAGGGTTCAGCGGCCGACATCATCCGCCGCGCGATGGTGCGCATGCCGGATGCGCTCGCAGCGAAGAAGCTGAAGACGAAAATGCTTCTGCAGGTCCACGATGAACTGATCTTCGAAGCGCCGGACAAGGAAGTGGATCAGGCCATTGCCATCGCAAAATCGGTGATGGAGAAGTCGTCGCTTCCGGCGTTGCAGTTGTCCGTGCCGCTAGAAGTCGACGCCCGCGCCGCGCTGAACTGGGACGAAGCGCACTAAGCCGCTATCGACTTCAATCCCGTTTCCGCGGTGATACCTGCCTTTTCAAGCGTACCGATCAGTTCGGCCATCACGGCATCGGGATTCGGACGCTCCGGGCCTTTGGCATGCGCGGCGACATAACTCGTCATAAACCCCGGTTGGCCGAGGTGAGAAAGAATCAGCGCGCGGGCCTTTTCGGAAAGGCGCCCCTCGGTGAATACGCCACCGACAAAGAGGCGAAGGATGCCGGTCGCTTTTTCAACATGGCCGATGGGCTTGCCTTCGATGCCATCGAGAAATTTCGCGCGCGTCTCGGCTTCCGCAGCAACTTTGTCGAGTGCATCGCATATTTCGCTGCGTTGCAGATCCTGAAAGCCGGAGCGGCGGACGCGCGCCTGCAATTCGGCGAGCTTCTGCAATCGCCCGAGAACCGGCGTCTTGGCGAAGATAAAATGCTGTTCGAAGGGTGAAGACGTGATGATTGGCAGGATGAAGGATGACAGCTGGCGCTTGTTTTCAGCGCCGATGATGTTTTCTTCCACCAGCAGCAATCGCTCAATTTTCGCATCGACGGTCGCGGATTCCTGCAGATGCTCGCCAATCGCCTCATGTGTCACAAGGCGGCGGGAGCGCAGCGTGAATGCTGCAATCAGATCTTCATGGCTAAGATATTTTCCCTGGCCCAAAACCAGCTTGTTGGCGATCGCACGCAGAGTCTTGAGTTCATCAACCAGAGAATTCGGGCACAGCCGCTTCACACTCTTGAGTTCGGCGAGAATGCGGTTGGCAACGGCCGTGCGCGCTTCGGGCAAATTGTCCTTCGCAAATTGCTTGGTCACGGCGGCAATGCCTGAGCGCGAATGGGCCGAAGTCTTGCCGAGGAAGATGTCCATCAGCGTGAACATGGCAACGCCGAGGTTTTCGGATTCGCCAATCAGTTCGTGCAATGCCGCCGAGCCGTTCAGGATTTCTGCGCCGATGGAATCGACAGCGTTCAGGAGAACATCCGATGTGTTGCTGTCATCCTGGGCTTCTTTCAGGATGTCGAGCAGGCGCAGCATCTTGTCATTCCAGCCTTTGGCCGGCCCGAGATAGCGCGCGATGGCGCCGTTAAGCAGATAAGATTTGTCCGGCTCACCTGCGATCTTTTTCGCCAGCGCCGCGAATTTTCCGGCTTCGACCTTCGGAAAGTAGTTGCGTAGCTCATCGCGATAAACGCGCTGCATCGCCTTTGTCGAAAGATCATTCAGGCTTTTAACAATGTGATGCACAGGCGTGTTCGTTGATGCGGCTTGCGCCACTGCGATTTTCTGGATTGCGTGCTGATAGACCGTGCCAGTCGCTTCGAGCTTTTCGAGCGCATCGGCGCGATGAATGAGTTCCGTGACGGTAAGTTTCTGCCGCGCGAGATAGTCGCTCAGCAGCCGCGCCATCGTGGTGCGCGCGTGATACGAATAAAGATCGTCTGGCTTGAAGCACGGCAAAGCGTGCGGCACATCTTCCGCCGCCACGTCCAGCTTCACCTGGTTGTGGCCCTCTTCGAAGATTTTCAGCGTGAGATAATCGCCGGTGTCTTCGTTATAGGTCTCCTTGACCACCTTCACGCCGGTGGCCTTTTCGTCGGCCATGAGCTGCTGCGCCATCTGGATCGCGGTTTCGCGCGATATGGCGACGTCGTGCAGTGTCCATCCGCCTTTGGCGCCAAGGCGGCGGAAAACTTCGAAGTGAATCTGCTGCGACATGAATCCCCGAATGCGCGAGCGGAGATATTCTGTGCCGGATCGTTTTAACGCGGCGTTAAGGCTACTGGAGCGCGCGAATGGTCGATTGGGCGCTGCATAGCGGACAGGCTGGATCGGGCTTTACGCGCACAGTGCGGAAGCGCGCAGCCAGCGCTTCGTAAATGAGAAGTTTACCGGCGAGGTTCTCACCGATACCGATTATTTCCTTCATCACTTCCATCGCCTGCAGCGTTCCCATCACGCCACCCGCTGCACCGAGCACGCCGGCCTCTGAACATGACGGAACCGTTCCCGCCGGTGGCGGCTCCGGGAAGATGCAGCGATAGCAGGGATACTCGCCGGACTTGTCGAACGCCTTGAAAGTTGCGAGTTGACCGTCGAAT
>DASZML010000177.1:0-2527 GCA_035551875.1 Rhizomicrobium sp. | reverse complement strand
ATGCCATCTGTTTGCGGATGTCCGCTTTCTCGCTGACGATGACATGACGCGCGCCCAAGAATTTTGCCCACAGGATCACAGCAAGGCCGACGGGGCCTGCGCCGATCACGAGTACTGTCGCACCGCGCGGCATGCGCGCCATGTCGACAGCATGCAATCCCACCGCAAGCGGTTCGACCATCGCGCCTTCGCGAAATGAAACCGATTGCGGCAAACGGTAAGCGCCGCTGCTGCCAATCTTCACATACTCGGCGTAGCCACCATGGCTTTGCCCAAGGCCAATGCTGATGCCTTTCGCGCATGTCACCGATGTGCCGCCGAAATTCTTGCACGGCGAAGCATCGCCGCAGCAAATGTAGGGAAACCCCGCGACGCGATCGCTTTCCTTCCATTGGCCCTTGATCGCGCTTCCGATCCCGACGACTTCGCCCGCAAATTCGTGACCCATCACCGATCCGAGCGCGAGCGGCATGATGGATGTGGTTTCGGTCATATGCAGATCCGATCCGCAGATGCCGCAATTCTTCACGCGCAGGATCAACTCGTGTGGCGCGGGCTCTGGATCGGCCAGCGTCTCGATCACCAGAGGTTTCGACATCTCGCGGAAAACGGCGGCGCGCATCGCATGTGTCCTGTTCGGCTTGACCTTGTGTCGCAGACCTTATGTCATCCCAGCGTCTGCTCAAGAGATTTCGCCATGACCGACGTTTACGCAACGGCACACGACATGCTCGCCGATCTGAAGGCGAAGAAGATTTCCGCCCGCGAACTCCTCGACCTGCACGTCGCGCGCAACAATGCGCTGCATCAGAAATTGAACGCGGTCGTCGAGACCGATCTCGATCATGCGCGCGCGGCGGCAAAATCGATCGACGACGCGCGCACGCACGGGGCAGAACTTGGCGCGCTCGCTGGTATCCCAATGACGATCAAGGACGGTTTCGATGTGCTGAACATGCCGGCCACCGCTGGTAACCCGATATATGCCAAGCGCGACAAGAAGTGCGTCGATGCGGATGTCGTGAATGCCGCGCGCCGCGCAAGCGCGGTGATCTGGGGCAAGACGAATGTGCCGTTCATGCTCGGCGATATTCAGAGTTACAACGATATCTACGGCACGACGAATAATCCGTACGACGTAACAAAGACACCGGGTGGATCGTCCGGCGGTGCGGCGGCCGCGCTGGCAGCGGGCATCACGCCATTAGAAATCGGCTCGGACATCGGAGGGTCGCTCCGGCATCCCGCGAATTTTTGCGGCGTGGTTTCGCTAAAACCGACATGGGATGCGCTCAGCGACCGCGGTCACGTTCCACCGGCACCAGGCCAGCCCTACATCAAAGGCGATCTGAACGTTGTCGGCCCCATGGCGCGCAATCTTTCCGATCTGCGTCTGTTGTGGAATGTGCTCAAAGCCACACATGGCGCGAAGCCAGCGAGCGCGAAAGGAAAGCGCGTCGCGGTTTGGGATCAAGACTCCTCTTTCCCGCTCGCAAGCGATGTTCGCGACGCTGTTAAACGCGCAGCCGATGCGTTATCGCGCCAAGGCGTCGAGATCGTTCGCAAGAAGTTGCCGTTCTCCGGCGAAGAATTGATGACGCCGTATATGCAGATTCTTGCGGCCGTGCTCGGTATCGGATTTCCCGACCCAGTGTTCGACGCTTTCGAGGCGATGCGCCCGCAAGACAAGAAGACGGTTGCGGATGGCGGACCCGATGCAGGGTCCGCGCAGTTCCGGCTTGCGTCTACTGCGTCCTTCCGCGAAGTCGCAAAGGCCCGGCTCGCACGCGAAACGCAGAAGCAAAAAATCGCCGCCTATTTCAACGATGGGGTCGACGCGATCCTTTTGCCGGTGACGCCGATCCCTGCCTTCGCTCACAATCACAACGGCACGTTCAGCGACCGTACCATTCAGGTCGACAATAAGACCGAGCCTTATGGCGCGCTGCTCAACTGGATCGGTCTTGCAACGTCGCTGCATTTGCCAGCGCTTGTCGTGCAAGCAGGCCGCACGCCATCGAGTCTGCCCGTGGGCGTGCAGATCGCCGGATCCTGGAACAGCGAAGATCAACTGTTCGACATAGGCGCCGCGGTTGAGAAAGAGCTGGGTGGCTTTGAAAAACCAGCTCTCTGACGCAGCGGAAACGCGCATTGGCTAGGACTCTCGCGCGGCCGCTATGGCATAAATTGGTTCCACGCCATCGCTTAAAATTACGGGAAAACATCATGAAGCTTCGCAACGGAATTTTTCTCGCGCCATTTCATCCCGTCGATGAAGACCCGACGCTCGCCATCCAGCGTGACATGGAATTGATCGAGCATCTGGACCGGCTTGGCTACGACGAGGCGTGGATCGGCGAGCATCATTCGGCGGGCTTTGAAATCATTTCGTCGCCGGAATTGTTCATCGCGGCGGTGGCGGAGCGCACGAAGCGCATCAAGCTCGGTACCGGTGTCGTCTCGTTGCCGTATCACAACCCACTGATGGCGGCGAACCGTATCATTCAGCTCGATCATCAAACTCGCG
>DASZML010000176.1:0-2951 GCA_035551875.1 Rhizomicrobium sp. | reverse complement strand
CTGGAGAGAATGTTGCGCAGATCGTGCTGAATTTTCGCCACCGCCGTTCCCAGCGCCGCCAATCGCGCACGCTGTTGCAGCGACGCGTAGATATCCTGCTGCATCGAGGCGAGTTCGCGTTCCGCGATTCCGATCTCATCCGCGCGCGCGCCGGGCACAACGATGCGGCTCGCATCTTCCGGATTGGCGTGGAAGTTCACCATCGCGCGCGTAATGCGTCGCATCGGCCGCACCAGCACGAGATACAAGCTCATGAACACCAGGAGTGCCGTGACGATGGACACAAACACCGCGAACAGCACCACGCGCCACGCATACTCTACCAAATCGCGATGGATCTGATCTTCGCTCAGAATGATTTCGATGGCGTTCGCGCCTTTGATGCGCGTCGGCGCAATCACATGCAGCACGCGCAAGCCGCCCGCGAACAAACAATCCATCGCATCGAACATGTCGGCGAAGATTCCGCTGTGGCGCAGATCGATGGTCACATCCACATGCGCCGGCATGTCGGTGACAAGAAACAGCTCACGCTGATCTGGCCGCGGCAGCAACACCGCCGACGCATCGGCACGCGTCAGCAATTGCGAGCGCAGTTCGGGCGAGAGCTGCTCGCCGCTCGGCTCGGTGAAAGGCAGAATCGCGATCTGCGCGGATTCAATGTGCGCATCCAGCAAGCGTCGATGTTCGCGTCCGACCGAAGGCACGAAGATCAACACCTGCGTTATCATCACATAGAGAATGGTGAGAAGAAGCAGACGTCCCGAAAGACTGTGGGCGACCAACCCCCAAGCCTCCCCAGACCGTTTGCGAAAAATCCCCCCCATCGATCTATCGCCCTCCGTTCATCAGATAGCGGATTTCATGCGCATGAACCCGTCACGCTGCCGTGATGAGCGGAATATGGCTTACATCGACGGCGCGCTCCGCATGCCAGGCATCGTAAGCGGCTTGCATGCGAAGCCACACAGCCGCGCCATCGCCGAACGCCTTGCCAAGACGTGCCGCCACTTCGGGCGATACCGGCTTCTTCTCATTGAGAATGTCGTAGAGATGCTGGCGCGAAATGCCGAGCGCCGTTGCGAGCGCAGACTTGCCCATATCGATCGCCGGCAAGATGTCGTCGCGCAGTAACGCACCGGGATGGCTGGGGCAGCGATCAGGATCGCGCTTGGCTGTATATTCGGTCATGATCTTCTCCATCAGTGATATTGCTCGAAATCGATGCGCAACGCGTCGCCATCGGAAAATTCGAAAGCGATGCACCACGGGCCGTTCACATGGACGGTGTAACGAGCAGGTTTGAAGCCGCGCAAACCGTGAAAATCGAAACCCGGAAGCCGCATCTCCTCGACCCGCATCACGACATTCAGCCGATCGAGCCGGCGCAAGATTCGCGCATGCATCGTCCGTTCGATCCGCGCGGTCGTGCCGCCCGACCAAAGTTCGGACAGGCCTTTGGAAATGAACGAGCGGATCACACGGACGATGTAAGCAGTTTGTTGACATATGTCAACCAACCGCTTACAGTTGTGAAGCCATCCTCGGTTGACAGGCCGGGATGCCCCCCTTAGAACGCGCCCTCTTTCAATGAGGCCTCGGAAATGCCGGGGAATTCGCCATGAAGCGCCCTTATCAGCCGTCCAAACTGGTCCGCAAGCGCCGCCATGGCTTCCGTTCGCGCATGGCGACAGCTGGTGGCCGCAAGGTTCTGGCCCGCCGCCGCGCCCACGGCCGCAAGAAGCTCTCGGCCTGAACAGCCCTTCTGAGACGCCCAAAAGCCGCGGTCTTTCGCTGGATCGCCTGAAGAAACGTGCCGATTTCCTGCGCGCCGCCCGCACCACGCGCCGCGTCGTGACCAGCCTCACCCTCGAAACCTGCCTGACACCGGACGACGAGCAGACCCATGCCCATATCCGGGTCGGTTTCACCGCCAGCCGAAAGGTCGGAAATGCGGTCGCTCGCAATCGCGCCAAACGCAGGCTCCGCGCTGCTGCTGCGGCCATCCTCCCCCTTCATGGCCGCGAAGGGCATGACTATGTTCTGGTCGCGCGCACGGCGACGTTGACGCGGGTCTTTGCAGACCTGCTTGGCGATCTCGAAACCGCACTCAAGGCGGCGCATAGCAAGGGAGAACAGAGGTGAGCGACACGCTCCGGCGCATCGGTTCGGCCGCGCTCATCGCGCCGATCCGATTCTATCGGCGCTTCCTCTCGCCATTGTTGCCGCCGGCCTGCCGCTTTACGCCGACATGCTCGCGATACGCTATGGAAGCGATTGAAGTTCATGGTCCGCTAAAAGGCAGTGCGCTCGCCGCGCGCCGCTTGCTGCGGTGCCATCCTGTTCACTGGCTTGGCGGATCGGAAGGTTTCGATCCGGTGCCGCCCAAATAGAGAGTTCTCAAGTCCGGTCATGGATAACAACAGAAACCTGATCCTCGCGATCGCACTTTCCGCCGCCGTCTTGTTCGGCTGGCAATACTTCTTCGCTGCTCCGCAGATGAAGCAGGAGCAGGCGCGTCAGGCCGAACTCGCGAAAGAGAAAGCCGCAGAAGCAAAGCCGGGACCGATCGGCGCGAAGATGAGTACGGTCAACGGGCTCATCTCGCGCGGCCAGGCCTTGAAGCGCAGCGGCGCGCGCGTCGCGATCGCAACGCCGACGGTCGATGGTTCGCTCAGCCTGAAAGGCGCGCGCTTCGACGATCTGCAATTGCGCCGCTACCACGAGACGGTCGATCCCAAGAGCCCGGAGATCGTTCTTTTCTCGCCGAAGAACACAACGTTTCCGTATTACGCAATCTATGGCTGGGTGGCGGCGCCGGGCGACAACGTGAAACTGCCGGACGACGATACGCCGTGGATGCTTGCAAACGGCACAGTGCTTTCGCCCAGTCATCCGGTGACGCTCACTTGGAACAACGGTCAGGGACTTGTCTTCACCCGCACGATCGC
>DASZML010000175.1:0-4685 GCA_035551875.1 Rhizomicrobium sp. | reverse complement strand
TCGTCACCTGCGGTGCGCCCCAGGCCATCATCTTGTTCGCGGCATCGACCTTTTCATTGAACGTGTCGTGCACGCTTTCTTTAGGCTCCAGCGTTGCGTTGCCGGTTTCCGCGAGGAGGCGAAGACAGCCCATGATGTACCGCACGCTCGATTCCGAGAAAAAAATGATCGAGCCGTTCACCACGATGTTGGTGTTGGGACCGTAGATCATGAAGAAGTTGGGGAAGCCCGGCACGGTCATGCCCAGATAAGCACGGGCGTCGCCATTCCAGCGATCGTGCAATTCCACGCCGCCGCGGCCATAGACTTTATAGGTGCGCAGGAAGTTGCTGGCATAGAATCCGGTGCCGTAGATCGTAACATCGGCATCGTATTGTTTGCCATCTTTCGTTCTGAGGCCCGTCGCATTGATCTCTTCGATCGGATCGGTCACGAGTTCGACATTCGGACGCTTCAGGGCCTCAACCCACACGCCATTGTCGCGCAGCGAGCGTTTACCGCCGAACGGATAGTCCGGAATGATTTTCTCGAACAGCCACGGCGCATCATCCGTCTGCGGCTTGATCGCAGCGGAGAGCATTTCGCGCAACAGCGCGTTGTTCGGTGACACGGCGTTCTCCGGCCCATTCCAGGTCGGATCGGTTTTTACGAACTCATATATGCCGTCCGTCAGCATCCAGAACAGCCAGAAGCGATACCACTTGCCGTACATCGGCACGTGTTCGAGCAGCCATTTTTTCCCTTCGCCGACTTTGTCGTGATAATCGGGCGTCGGTCCGAGCCAGGGCGGCGTGCGCTGGAAGACTTTTAGTTCTTTCACCTTCGTTGCGATTTCCGGAACGAATTGGAACGCGCTCGCGCCAGTACCGATCACGTTCACCCGCTTGCCGGTGAGATCGACATCGTGCCGCCACGTCGCGGAGTGGAATGCCGGTCCTTTGAACGTTTCGACGCCTTTGATGTCCGGCATCTTGGGTTGGTTGAGTTGGCCCACGGCGCTGATCACGGCGTTGGCGACGATGGTTTCTTCCTTGCCGCTCTTGTCTTTGATTTTGACGTGCCACTTCGACGTCTTCTCGTCGAAACGCGCTTCGATGACCTGCGTTTCGAAACGGATGTTCTTGCGCAGATCGTATTTGTCGGCGGTACGCTGGAAGTAGGAGAGCAAAACGTCCTGCGTCGAATAGTGATACGGAAAATCGTGGTTCGGCTCGAACGAGAACGAATACATGTGGTTGGGATTGTCCACGCGGCAGCCGGGATAAGTGTTCTCGAACCATGTGCCGCCGACATCGGCGTTCTTCTCGATAACATCGAACGCAATGCCAGCTTGCTTCAGGCGGATGGCTGAGAGAATCCCGCTCATGCCCGCGCCGATCACCACAACGCGCAGATCCTTACGCGCGGTCTGAAGCTTCTCGGTTTCCCAATGCGGATGCTTGGAATCTTCGCCCTTGATGCCGAGTTCTTCTTCCATGAACGGCACGTAGTGTTCTGGAATATCGGCACCCGCGATGAAGTTCATCATCTTGCGAACGGTCGCGGGCGAGGGCGGCGGTGGAAGCTTCTCCCCATTTACGAGGTAGGCTTCGATCGCTTCCTTCGCGCGTGCGCGAATGTTCGCTTGTTGCTCGTCGTTGTATCCGCCGAGACGGCCTTCCGCGAAGAAGTCGTAAACCGGACGCGGAAATTCGTTCAGGACGTTTTCGTCGCCCGTGATGTGGACGAGCGCCATGATGAGCGCGGGCAGGTGCGCTTGTTTAAGAGCGAGGTCGAGCGTTTCTTCGCGGGACATGTTGTTCTTTTGAAAGGCGTTTCCGGTTGCGATTGGAACGCTCCTCGTGCGCTCCCGTCAAGCAACACCAAACACCAAAAGCAAACGCCGGCTCCCGTTTGGAACCGGCGTTGCCGTAGCGTCTGTCGAGGTGCGTGTTACCAGATGTGTACGCGGTCCTTGGGCGCGAGATATTCCTTGTCAGCCGGCTTCACATCGAACGCCGCGTACCACGGATCGACGTTGCGAACTTCCAGCGTGCGGTATTGCCCCGGTGCGTGTTCGTTGGTCAGAACCTGACGGCGGAGCGCAGCATCGCGCGTCTTGGTCCGCCACACGGTGGCGTAGCCGAGATAGAATTGCTGCTCGCCGGTGAAGCCGTCCACTTTCGGCGCGGGCTTCCCATGCAACGTCGCGATCCACGCGTCATGCGATGCATTCAGTCCGCCCAGATCGGCGATGTTCTCGCCTTCGTTGAGCTTTCCGTTCAATGCCAGATCGGGGAACGGCTTGTACGCATCGAACTGCGCGGCCAATGCGTCGCCGGCAGCCGTGAAATGCGCGTAGTCTTCTTTCGTCCACCAGTCGCTGAGTTCGCCATGCGGGCCGAACGACGCGCCCTGATTGTCGAAGCTGTGGCTGATCTCATGGCCTAGCGTCACCCCGATGCCGCCATAATTCACGGCCGCTGGCGCGGAACGATCGAAGAACGGCGCCTGCAAAATCGCGGCGGGGATATTCACCGCGTTCTGTAGCGGCAAGTTCACGGCATTCACGGTTTGTGGCGTCATGCACCATTCACTGCGATCCACCGTCGCGCCGAGACGACCGATCCAGTAGCGATAGTCAGCCTGTTGTGCGCGCCAGTGATTGCCGAGCGCGTCGCCTTCGACGATCTGCACATTGGCGTAGCTGCGCCATTTTTCCGGATAGCCGACACCGACATAGAAGGAATCGACTTTCTCCTTGGCCTTGGCGCGCGTGGTTGGGTTCATCCAATCAAGTTTGTCGATGCGCCGTTTCAGGGCCGCCTTGATGTTGTCGACCATCGTTTCGACTTGCGCTTTCGCGGAGGCCGGAAAAAAGCGTTTCACATAAAGCGCGCCGACCGCCTCGCCGAGATCATTGTTGGTGACATCGACAGCGCGTTTCCAGCGATCCTGCTGCTGCGGCACGCCGGAAAGGGTGCGTGTGTAAAAATCGAAGCTCTCGTCTGCGAAGGCCTTGGCGAGGTAGGGCGACGCATCGTCGAGCAGATGGAAGGTGAAATAAGTCTTCCAGGTCTCGACCGGTACATCCGCGGTGGCTTTCGCGATGGAGATCAGCGCCGCAGGTTGCCAGACGATGAAATTCTCGTAGCCGGAAAGCTTCGCCGCATCGAAATAGACATTCCAGTCGAAGCCTGGTGCCTTCGCCGCGAAGTCTGACCGCTTCCACGGATTGTTGGCCTTCGCGATGTCTTCGGAGTCGGTACGGCTTTCCTGCACCGCGGCAATGGACTTTTCGAGATCGAAAATCGCTTGCGCTTTTTTGTCGGCATCGCTCTCGCCCGCCAGCGTCAACACCTTCGCGATATGCGCGATGTATTTGGTGCGGATGTCCGCCATCTTGGCATTGTCGGTAAGATAGTAATCGCGATCCGGCAGGCCCAAACCGCCTTGCAGGATATACGGCGTGTAGTGCGTGGGATCGTTGAAGCCCGGCGCCACCCAGATGCCCCAGAGATGATCGGTGTGGAAATTGGTATTGTTCAGCGGATCGACATCGATGCGCTGGCTCGCACCCATTTCGCGCGCGACGTCGGATGCCGTCTTGATCGCTGCTATGCGATCCAGCCGTTCTTTCAGCGGTGAAAGCCCCGACTTCTCGATGCCCGCTTCATCCATGAAGCTCGCATAATAGTCGCCGACTTTACGCTCCTCGCTGCCATCCGGCGCATTGGCGGCATCTTCCATGATCGTGCGATTGTGCTTCTGTGTGTCTTGGCGCAGTGACGAGAACGATCCCCAACCGGCTTGATCGGCCGGAATCTCCGTCGCCTTCATCCAGCCGCCATTGGCGTATTCGTAGAAATCGTCGCCGGGCTTCACGCTCCGGTCCATGCCGGCGGTGTCGATGCCGGTGGCGAGACTTGGCGAGATCGCGAACGCAGCAACACTCGCGGCAAAAACCGCATAACGAAAACGCATGGGATTCCCTGAAATCGTGGCGCGTCTCTGCGCTCTTTTTGCAGGGCCGTTCTAGCACGAAGCCGCCGCGCTCCGCGTCTTCACAAATTCGCGAAACGCCGAAAATAAAGCCTGCAACAAAGCCCAAAAACAAAGAAGGGCCGCCACGCATGCAAGCGGGCGACCCTTCCATTGTCAGTTGCGGTTCCCGTGAACCGCCGAAGCGGTCAGGCCGCCTGGATCTCCAAAGAACGTACGATCCAGTTCGCGAACCTCACGGGCCGCAGGTAATGACAATGAGACACTGGATCACCTCCTTTCGAATGTTGTGGCGGAATCGAATATAGTGGGTTTGGCGGCGTTTGGTAAGAGGCATCGGATGACGCGGTTGTTGGCCGGTCTGGGGCCGATGAATGCGCCACTGGAATTCGTCGTCGGCATGATGAGGGCGGTGAGCGACGCCACCATCGAGTTCATGGTGCGTGACAAGGCGGGTGCGCAGAAGCATTGCCTCGTCGGCTTCGAAGCGTTCCACCGCATGATCGCGTGATTTTTGTTTTGCGAATGACTGACTGGACAGAGAATCAACGGAGAAAAAACAGTGCCCAAGACCGGGAACAAACGCGCTTATATCGTCACTGGCCCCACGTCGGGCATCGGCCGCGAGACGGCGCTTGTGCTGGCCAAGCATGGCACGATCGTGCTGGTCGGCCGCGACCGCGCCAAACTCGCGGAGATGCGGA
>DASZML010000174.1:0-31469 GCA_035551875.1 Rhizomicrobium sp. | reverse complement strand
CCGTTCCACTCAAAACGCTGGCCGTTATCGGCGTCGTCATGAGGTTTTCCGTGCGGCGCTCGGCCGTCACAACGACTTCTTCAATGCCGCCGCTGGATGCGGAAGAGCTGGACGATGAGTTCTGCGACGCCATCTGCGCGTGCGCTGCACCGCAGCACATCAGGGCCAGAGCGGACGTGGAAAGGCTTAAGGCGATAATCCGGCGCATGCGATCAACTCCCCGATTTCGCCCGCAGGCGATAAACGCGCTCTTCGGTGCGTTGCGGGAAAGTTGTCAGCAATCCTGGAGGGCGTCAATGTTCATTCACTCGCGAGTGAATATCTTTGCTTCGACGTGATGCAAGCGCGCCACGGTCTCATCGCAGCGCGGCGCGAAATGTTCCGGTTAACGCGATAACACCCGCAATTTCGCAATTGCGAAGGCGTCCACGAAAGCCCGATCTGACAAAATCTCAGCGCCATTCAAGACGTTCACACGCGAGTGAATGAGTGTTGACGGTCCCCTGCTCGCACTCCAAGGTGCCGGAAAGCGGCGTCCAAGAATGCCGATGGCTGGGAGGCCGCGACCCGAATGCGTTCAAGCGACTCGACAACGGCGCCAGGCGTCAGCGCGCCTGCCGTTAGCTCCGCTTCGTCGCGCCGCGCATGGATCGTGCTCATCGTCCTATGCCTCGTTTATGTGCTGAACTTCCTGGACCGCTCGCTGCTCGGCATTCTCGCGAAGCCTATCCAGGACACGCTCCATGTGACCGACAGCCAACTCGGTCTGATCGGCGGGCTCTATTTCGCACTCTTTTATTGCTTCATATCGATCCCCGTCGGCTGGCTCGCGGATAAAACGAACCGCGTCTGGGTTCTGACGTTCGCCTGCGCCATCTGGAGCGCTGCGACGATGGCCTGCGGCGTGGCATCGAATTATTCGCAGCTCGTGATCGCGCGCATGACCGTCGGGTTCGGCGAAGCCGGTGGCGTGCCGCCCTCCTACGCCATCGTCACGGACTACTTTCCGCCCGGCCGCCGCGGCACGGCGCTGGGTATCTACAATCTCGGTCCGCCCATCGGCGCGGCATTGGGCGTGGCGTTCGGCGCATCCATCGCAGCGGCTTATAGCTGGCGCGACGCATTCATCGCTTTGGGTTTCGTGGGCATCGCGGTGGCAGTGCTGGTGCGCCTCGTCGTGCGCGAACCGGTGCGCGGCGGTCTGGACATATAACATCCGACGGCGAGTAAAGGTTCATCGGGTTTCGTGGGCACGATCCGCATGTTTTTTTCACGGCCCGCCTTGGTGCTGGCCGCGCTTGGAAGCGGCGCGACGCAAATCGTGACTTATGGCGGCGGCAATTTCGCGACCCTCATGCTCATGCGCGAGAAGGGCATGACGCTGAACGAGGTCGCCATCTACTATGCTCTCGTCATCGCCGTGGCGATGAGCGCCGGAATCTACATCTCCGGCCGGGTGATCGACCGCTTCACGCGCAAATCGAAGCAAGCCTATGCGATCGTGCCGGCCATATCGTTGATACTCGCCGTGCCGTTCTTCATCGGCTTTGCCTATTCGACAACATGGCAATCGGCGCTTCTCTTCTTCATCGGGCCGACGCTTTTCAATTATTTCTATCTCTCCTCATCGGTGACGCTGGTGCAGGAGGAGGTGCGGCCCGACCAGCGCGTGATGTCCGGCGCGTTGCTGCTTCTGGTGATGAACTTCATCGGCATGGCGATTGGGCCGTATTATGTCGGCGCGCTCAGCGATCACTTCCATGCCGCGCATCCCCACAACTCGCTTCAGCTCGCCTACTACGCGCTTGTGCCGTTTTACGTCATCGCGATCGTGCTGTTCTTCTGGCTCGCGCGCGTGCTTCGCAAGGAACAACATTCATGATCCGCCGCTTTCTTTTCGCCCTCGCAACACTCGCCTGTTTCGCCGCGCCGTCTTTCGCGCAAGACGCACCGGTCGTGGACGCGCCTGCCGGTAAAATGAAAGGCGCCGCGGAAGGCGCGATCGACATATTCAAAGGCATTCCATTTGCGCGGCCGCCTGTCGGCGCCTTGCGTTGGCGCGCACCGCAAATCCTTGCGCGCTGGGATGGCGTGAAGGAAACGACAGCGTACGGGCCCGAATGCATGCAGCCCGTATCCGCAATGGCCACCGTTTATACGGAGCCCCCCGCACCGATGAGCGAAGACTGCCTCACACTGAACATCTGGGTGCCGGCGAATGCGAAGAACGCGCCGGTGTTCTTCTGGATTTATGGCGGCGCACTGGTTGGCGGTGCGTCACGCGAACCGCTCTACGACGGCGCAAAGCTCGCGTCGCGCGGCGCGATCGTCGTCACGATCAACTACCGCCTTGGCGTGCTCGGCTGGCTCGCGCATCCCGATTTGAGCGCGGAAAATAAATTCCACATCTCCGGCAACTACGGTCTGCTCGATCAGATCATGGCGCTCGAATGGGTGCACAACAACATCGGCGCGTTTGGCGGCGATGGATCGAACGTCACCATCGCGGGTGAATCCGCCGGCGGCTTGAGCGTGATGTATCTGATGGCGTCGCCGGCCGCGCGCGGGTTATTTGCGAAGGCGATCGCGGAAAGTGCCTACATGGTCTCCGTGCCCGAATTGCACCGGGCGAAGTTCGGTTCCCCGTCGGCGGAAGACACCGGAAAAATATTGGTGACCATGCTGCAAGCATCGGGCATCGGCGATCTGCGCGCAATGAACGCGGAGACGCTCACCAATGCAGCGCCCAAGGCTGGATATTTCCCGTTACCGACCGTCGATGGCCAGCTCGTTCCCGAACAACTCGTGGACGTGTTCGACAAGGGCGAAGAGGCACCCGTGCCGATCCTCGCAGGGTTCAATCAGGGCGAAATCCGCTCGCTGCGCATACTCGCGCCGAAGGTGCCTTCCAGCGCCGCCGAATACGAGAAAACGATCCGCGAAAAATATGGCGATCTCGCGGACAAGTTTCTGTCGCTTTATCCAAGTAGCAACCTGGAGCAAAGCATCATAGCGACGACGCGCGATGCGCTTTATGCCTGGACGTCCGAACGGTTGGTTCGCAAGCAAACCGCGCAAGGCGAACCGTCTTATCTTTATATGTTCGACCATGGCTATCCTGCGATGGATGATGCAGGACTACACGCGTTCCACGGAAGCGAGTTGCCCTATGTGTTCGGCACGACGGATCGCACCGGTGCAATGTGGCCCAAGATTCCCGACAGCCCGGAGGAAGCAAAACTAACCGATGCGATGATGGACTATTGGATTAGCTTCGCGCGAACAGGACATCCGGTTGCGGCCGGTTCGCCGGACTGGCCAGCCTTCGATGCGACGCGCGCCTACATGCATTTCACAGCCACGCCGCAACCGTCCGAGCACGTTCTGCCAGGCATGTACGAACTGGATGAGGAAGTCGTCTGCCGCCGCCATACCGCTGGCGGCATCGCCTGGAACTGGAATGTGGGGCTGGCGTCGCCGGCAATTCCCCCAAAAGCGGGCTGTCAGTAGCCGTTCCTCACAAGGGGATAGACATAAGACGCCGACAGTGCCGGACAAACAGTGCGTGAGACAGAATCGAAACCGAATTATTTCGGTGTATCCGTCTCTCTCAGCAGTTCGGCGAGATAGGTCTTCCACACAGCTGCCCAAGTGTGTGTGCCATGACCATGCGTGGCCAAGCTCGCCGGTATGAGAACGAACTGACCATGCCTGATTTTCTTTACCACCTCTTGTGCAACGCCAAGCTCGGGTGGATTGATGAAATCATCAGCGGAATTGATCCATATGACATGCGCATTGATTTTTTCCAGCGCACCGCTTGGATCGTAGTCACGCGATGAATCGACTTGATACAGAAAATCGTTTGCATCCAGTGTGGCGAGCTCCTTCGCCGTGTAATCGTCCAGATATTTGTCGGCAGAATCCCTTGTCGGATAAGTCTTCTGCATCTGAAGTGGCGCGCTACCCGCGATAATCAGCGTATCGATCGCAACACGAAGCCCCATCTGCGGTTCGGTTTTGTAGTCCCCGTTTTGCCAGGCTGGATCGCTGGTAATTCCTTCTATCGCCATTTTGCGCCAGATACGATTGCGTCCCACGATCTGCATCGGTAGGCACGCGAGGGGCATAAGTGCATCCATTTCGGCGGGATAGGTTTCACCCCACATGAACGAATGCATGCATCCCATGGACGTGCCCATCACGAGACGCAGGTGATCGACCTTTAGGCCGTCATGGACCAGCATGTGCTCTGCCTGGACCATGTCATCATAGTCGTAGCGCGGAAAGTGCGTGCGCAACCCATCGCTGGGTTTGGACGATTTGCCGTGGCCAATGTCGTCCGGAAGAATGATGAAGTACTTTGCGGGATCGAGAAGACCGCCGGGCGCGAAAAGAACATCGGCGAATTGTGGACGCAAAAACTGCTGTCCGCTGCCGCCTGTTCCATGAAGTATTAGCACCGCATTGACGACATGACCGGACGCATCGCGCTGGGGCGTACCGAGAGTTATATAATGAAGGCGTAACTGTGCTAAAACTTCGCCCGAGCGGAATTGAAAATTCTGTACGATATAATCGCCTTCGGAGGTTGGGTAGCGACCTTGCGCGGCTGCCAGGCTATTTCCGGACAATGCGAGCGCTGTGAAAGCAGCGAGACAGAATATCCACTTCATAACGTTTCCCCCGTGAGCCGTCGATTATGCGCTCAGCTGCAACGTTGGAAACATCCGAAATGTCCGAAATTGTATTCGCGACTTACGCGGCACATCGATCGGAGGATCCGGCACAAAGCGTGTTACGAAAGAATCTGAGCTGTTGTATTCGGCGAGCTCGCTGGTGCTGTCATTGGCGACGAAAAATGCCAGAATGTTTGGTGGGTGATGCAGGGATCGAACCTGCGACCCGCTGATTAAGAGTCAGCTGCTCTACCAACTGAGCTAATCACCCAACTTGCCCTTTTTGCTTGCCGCGCCGCCAAGGGACGGGGGCTATAGCAGGGGCTTCCTGCCCTGTCTATGCTACGGAAAACCCTGCAAAAACAAACTCATCTCGGATATCGGCTGGAGTTTCGCGAAAGCCGCGTCTCAATCGGGTCGCGACGGTCCGCGCCTGATCTCGCGCGTGCAGACGAACGCAGATAAAGTCCGCCACGGAGCGCGCTGCGTGGAGGGCTGGCGCATGACGCAATCGCCATTGTCGAATGTCGAGATTGACGGTCACGCCGCGTGGCCGGCTGTGCTGTCGTCGGTTCGCGACTACTGGACTAAGAAGTGCGGCGCGCGGCTCATGCCGGGGCGTGACGATGTTCGTCCCTCTGAGATAAAGAAACTACTTCCACATATTCTGTTGGCCGATGCGATTGATGGCGGCACGGACTTTCGCTACCGGCTCGTCGGAACGCAGATCGCGCCGTTCTTTCCTGCCAACCCTTCCGGACAATTGATGAGCGACGCGCTCGCACCGTTCGGCGATGCCACAACACAGGCGACGATTACCTCTTATCGCGGCGTCCTCGCGCGGCGCGTTCCCATGCGGTTGACGGGCGCCGGTTCGATCTATGGGCAAGAGCCCAAACATTTCGATGCCTATCTCGCACCGCTGTCGAGCGATGGCGAAACCGCAAACATGATTCTGGGCGCGTTCGTTTTCGTTTGGGATGCGCAGCATCCGTTCCGCGCACCGCTCTCGGGCACCAGTTCGATCAGACCCGCGCCGTAGCGGTCAGATCAAGCCGCCGGCTTTGCGCGGGATTTCGACCTGCCGGTGCACATGCACCGACATCAAAAGCCCGAAGCCGAAGAGCACGGTCAGCATCGCTGTGCCGCCGTACGAGATAAGCGGCATCGGAATGCCGACCACCGGTATCAATCCCATCACCATGCAGGCGTTGATGAGGATGTAGAAAAAGAAATTGAGCGTGATGCCGAATGCCAGCAATCGTCCAAACTGGCTGCGCGACGATATGGCGATGCGCACGCCGTAATAGATGACGGCACCGAACAGAAGCAGCACCGCCATGCAGCCCGCGAAACCGAACTCTTCGCCGAGTACGGTCCAGATGAAGTCGGTGAATTTCTCGGGCAGGAAGTTCAGTCGGCTTTGCGTGCCTTGCATGAATCCTTTTCCGGCAAGGCCGCCGGAGCCGACCGCAATCTCTGCCTGACTGATGTTCCAGCCTGCACCAAGCGCGTCGGATGCGGGATTGAGAAACGTCAGCACGCGCCTTTTCTGATAGTCATGCATGAAACGCCAAGCCACAGGCACGGCGGCAATCGCCGAGCCGATTGTCGGCAAGATCCACCACCAGGAGAGGCCTGCGAGAAACAGCAACGAAGCGCCATCCGCCGCCAGAATGGTCGCGGTGCCGAGATTGGGCTGCATCAGAACGAGCACCGCCGGAACACCGATCATCGCGACCGGAATGATCAGGCGCTGCGGTTTCGATAAATCCTCCACCGCCTCACCGTGCAGAAAGCGCGCGAGCGCGAGCACCAGCGCGATCTTCATCAATTCCGATGGCTGTATCTGAAGCGGGCCAAGTTCCAGCCAGCGTTGCGCGCCAAGACCGCCGACCTTTCCCATGATCGTCGTCGCCAAGAGCAACAGAAGCGACACGCCATAGGCGGGATAAGCCGCGCTCATCCAGAAACGTATGTCGACGGTCGCCACGACAACGAGAATGACGGTGCCGATAACGAAACGGATGATCTGCGGCAGCGCCCAGGGGTGAAAGCTTCCGCCCGCCACCGAATACAGCATCGCAAAGCCGACACAGGCGATCATGGTGATGAGCATCACCAGACCCCAGTTCACATCAAACAGCTTGTCGCGAAACGAGAGCGTGCGGCGCGCGGCGGCGTAAGCGCGTGTCGTCATCCGCGTGGCTCCGGGAATGGCGCCGTCACCCCCGCAGCATTGACCGGATAGCTCGTACGAAGCTTAAGCGGATCACGCTGCTGTGTGAACTGCATAATATCGCGCGCGAATTCGACCTGCGGCTCGTTTCGCGCACCGCCGTGTTCGATGACGATCGCGAGGGCGTAGCGCGGGTTATCGACAGGGGCGAAGCTGATGAACAAAGCATGTTCGCGGTCCTTCCAAGGCATTTCGCTTTGAGGCTTGAGACCGCTTGCCCGCTCTTCTTTGGTGATGCGCCGCACCTGCGCAGTGCCGGTCTTACCTGCCATTTCGAGGCCGGGCTGGTTGATGCGCCAGCCATAGGCGGTGCCGCCCGGTACATTGACGGCCATGGTCATTCCTTGCCGCACCATTGCAAACGCTTGTTCGGAGAATGGCAACGCAGCGGGCGACGGGCGCGGTTCGAGTGAAGTGCCGACCTGATGAGCCAGCCGCGGCACAACCGCTTTGCCCGTCGCGATCCTCGCGGCGAGTGTGCAAAGCTGGATCGGTGTGGCGAGCACGTAACCTTGGCCGATACCGCTAACGAGCGTTTCACCCTGCTGCCACGGAACGCCAAATCGCTTCATCTTCCAGGCACGGGTCGGAATCAAACCGCCGACCTCACCAGGCAGTTCGATGCCGGTGGGCAAACCGAGTCCCATGGCATTGGCGGATTCCGCCATCTTGTCTATGCCAAGTCGCCGCGCGACTTCATAAAAGAAAATGTCGCATGAGACCTGGATGCCCCGCGTCAGATTTACGTGCCCATGGCCGCCTATTCTCCATGCATCGCAATAGAAGACGTGATCTCCGAGCCTCATTGACCCGCTACAATTGACGGCGAGATCGGCCATCCCGTTGTCCGCAGCCGCCAGCGCCATCGCCGTCTTGAAAGTCGAGCCCGGCGGATACGCGCCGGTGATCGCTTTGTTCATCAACGGATTGTGATCGTTGTTCAACAGATCACGCCACTGTGGCGACGTGATGCCGACATTGAAAAGGTTGGGATCGAATCCCGGCGTCGATGCCAAGGCGAGCACGTCACCGGTGGAAACGTCCATCACCACGCACGCCGCGCTCTGGTCGCCCAGACGCTGGGCGACAAAAGCCTGCACCCGCTGGTCGATGGTGAGATAGACGTCCGCGCCCGGCGTGCCGGGATCGCGGCCAAGTTCGCGGATCACACGGCCATAAGCGTTCACTTCGACACGGCTGTCACCCGCCTTGCCGCGGATTTGGTATTCGAACGCCTTTTCGATTCCGCGTTTGCCAATGCGGAAGCCTGGCAGATCGAGCAGCGGATCGTCGTCGTCCTTTTTGTCGTCCGGCGATACCGAAGCGACATAGCCGAGGACATGCGATAGTTCAGCCCCATAGGGATAGTCGCGCGTCTCACCGACATCGGGCTGAATGCCGGGCAGATATGGAAGATGCAGGTTTACGCGCGCGAACTCGTCCCAGGACAGGTTCTCCGCCACGGGCACCGGTGCGAAAGGTTTGTTGGCCGCTATGTCGCGCTTGATGCGTTCGCGCTGATGATCGGTGAGCAGGATGAGCTTGCCAATCGTTTCGATCGCGGCATCGACGCCTTCGCTCGCCTGCTCCGCCACGATCAGCACGCGATAGTTGCGACGATTGGTGGCGAGTTCTGTTCCGAAACGGTCGAGGATGCGGCCGCGCGGCGGGGCGACGAGACGCTGGCTCACGCGATTTTCTTCGGCGCGCGTCATGAATTCGCTGCCTTCGAGAATCTGAAGCTGATAGAGGCGGCCCGCAATCAACGCGAACGCCGCCGTCATGCCACCGGACACCATGATAGAGCGGCGCGTGAACTTGGCGTAGCGGCTGTTATCCTTGCGATCGAACAGCGGCATCAGAAATCGCTCCGCAATGGACCGACGAGCTTCTGATGGATGAAGTTCAAGATATAAGCGGCGGGAATATAGAAGACCACGCTCACCACGATCTCGATCACGATGGGTGACAGCGGTGGAAAGCGGAAATAGTAGAAGGCGACAATCAGATAAGCGACGAGACCCGCGGTCAGCATCGCACCGGCAAAACCTAGGACGGCGCCAAAACCTGCAAGGCCTGCGAACGAGTCACGCTCGCGGTCGATCAAGGCATAAGTCGCAACGAATGCAACGGTCCAAACGCCCGGAGCGCCGCCGCCTAGAAGATCCTGCACGACGCCAATCGTAAACACTGCCCAAGGCGGCATGAGATCGGGGCGCACAAGGCTCCAGAAATAGATCGGCATCAGTGCGAACAATGGCGACGGCAGCACACCACCGACGAGCGACACCGGCATGTTGCCGATGATGGCGCCGATGATCGCGCAGATGAATGGGATCGCTGCAGCAAGAGTGGAAGGAAGCGACCAGCCAAGACGATCGTTCAAGGCGTTCATTGGTTGGCCGTGTCGTCGTCGTCCGACGGCGGAGTTTGATTGGGCGGTGTTTGCGTCGCGGGCTTGGTGGCGAGTGCGTTCGCCGGCTTCGTTGCGAGCGCAGACGGCTTTGTCGCATTCGGCAGCGGCGGCGCTGCCAAAACGGGCGGCGGCGCTAGCGGCGTCAGCGTTTGCGGCGCGGGCGGGGCTTCGGGTTTCAAACCGGCGGCCGACGCTGGCAAATCGTCCGGCGATGGCGCCGGCGGCTGCTCCGGTGGAATCTTGAAGTCCACAACCCGCACGTCTTCGCTCGAAGCAGAGTCGGCCAGCAGAGCGACGCGCAAGCCGCCGCTGCCGTCGGATATCACCACGCCAACGGGCAACCCGGGCGGAATCAGTCCGCCGTCACCCGAGGTCACGATCTGATCGCCAGGCTTTGGCGCGGCCCGTTGCGCGAGCGTATCGAGCGTTGGCGTCGATGTATTATCGCCGGCCATGATCGCCTGAATGTGGCCGGGCTGAATCATCACCGGGATGCGGCTGTTGAGATCGGTCAGCAACAACACCCAGGAGGTGCGGTTTCCGGCAAGGAAGATGCGGCCGATCATGCCGCGATCGTCGACAACCGCTTCGCCCGGTTTGATGCCGTTCGATTTTCCGGCGTCGAGGATCATCGTATCGAGGAACGGACGGCTGGCGCGGCCGATCACGCGCGCCGTCACCGAGGACAGCGAGGGATCCGGCACCGCATTCAAAAGCAGCTGATAGCGCTTCAGACGTTCATTCAGCACGAGCGCGGCGTTCTGCCATTGGCGCAGCCGTGCATTCTCTTGCTTGAGTTTCAGATTGTCCTGATAGACGACGAAGATGTGTCCGAAATTGTGAAACCAGTTCGCCGCACCATCGAGCGGTGCGCTGATCCATGTCAGCGCCGGCTTCGTCCAATCGGAGAATGAGGTTCGCGCGCGATCGAATAATGTGGATTGCGCGCGGCCAGCGAGCACGAGCACAATGGCGAGGATTGCAACAATCGCGAGCGGGAGTTGGGCATTGCCCCGCCCTCTCGCGATCTTCCATCCGTTCGCCATTACTCTACCCGGCCGCTTTAAGGACGTTTCCCTGCGTTAGAATGCCGTCGTCAGAATGTGACGCATCACTTTGGCGTTTTCGAGAACCCGGCCCGTGCCCAGAGCCACGCACGATAACGGATCGTCGGCAATCGAGACCGGCAGGCCGGTTTCCTCGCGCAGAACCTGATCGAGATTGGCGAGCAGCGATCCGCCGCCCGTAAGCACAATACCTTTGTCCACGATGTCGGCTGCCAACTCCGGCGGCGTCGCTTCGAGAGCCACCTTCACCGCTTCGACGATCTGGCTTGTCGGCTCAGCCAGCGCTTCGGCGATATGGCGTTGCGTGATGGTGATTTCCTTCGGCACGCCGTTCAGAAGATCGCGCCCTTTGATCTCAAGCGTGATGCCGTTGCCTTCCAGCGGCGGCGCGGCGGTTCCGATCTCTTTCTTGATGCGTTCGGCGGATGCTTCGCCGATGAGAAGGTTTTGATGGCGACGGATGTAACCGATAATGGCTTCATCCATCTTGTCACCACCGACGCGCACCGAACGCGAATAGACGATGCCACCAAGCGAGAGCACGGCGACTTCGGTCGTGCCCCCACCAATATCGACGACCATCGAACCAGTCGGCTCGCTAACCGGAAGACCAGCACCGATCGCAGCGGCCATCGGCTCTTCGATGAGGAACACACGGCGCGCACCAGCCGACAAAGCGGATTCCTGAATCGCGCGGCGTTCCACTGCGGTCGATCCAGACGGCACGCAAACGATGATCATTGGGTTCGCGAACGAGCGGCGGTTGTGCACTTTGCGGATGAAGTGCTTGATCATCTCTTCGGCGACTTCGAAGTCCGCAATGACACCATCGCGCATCGGACGGATCGCTTCGATGTTGCCCGGCGTTCGGCCCAGCATCATCTTCGCGTCGTTGCCGACAGCGCGCACGGATTTCTTGCCGCCGCGCGTGGTGATCGTCGCCACCACGGAGGGTTCATTCAAAACGATGCCGCGTCCCTTGACGTAAACCAGCGTATTTGCGGTTCCAAGGTCGATGGCCATATCGCTCGACAAAGCGCCGAGAAGACTGCCGAACATATTTGGTATTCCTGTTCCCTTCCGAATGGCGCGTGGTGCAAAACCAGTTCCCGCGAAACTACCCCGGCAATCGTTAATTGCCGGGGTGGTGTCTTATCGCGCGATGGTCAGAGCCTCTGGCGCCTTCTTTTCACGTTTCACCAATAGCTTGTTGAGTGCATTCACATAGGCTTCTGCCGCGGCAAGGATGGTATCCGTGTCTGCGGCGCGGCCGGTGACGGTGCGCCCGTTCTCCTCGATCCGCACGCTTACCCCGGCCTGTGCGTCCGTCCCCGCCGTAACGGCGTTGATCTGGAACAGCTCGAGGCTGGCGGTGTGCGGATAAAGCTCTCTGATTGCATTGAAAATGGCGTCGACAGGGCCGTCGCCGGTGGTTGTCGCCGTGCGGTCTTGGCCGCCGACCGACAGCGTCATGGTGGCGGACGGCTTGATGCCTATACCTGATTCCACCTTGAGCGCCTTGATCGTGATCGCGTCATGGCCGCGCACCACTTCGTCATCGACGAGCGCGACGATATCCTCATCGAAAACATGCTTTTTCTTGTCGGCGAGATCCTTGAAACGCTTGAACGCTTCCTGGAATGCATCGGCCTCGAGATCGTAGCCGAGCGCCTCCAACTTATCCTTGAACGCATGACGTCCCGAAAGTTTGCCCAGCACCAAGGACGATGACTGCACGCCGACATCTTCGGGACGCATGATCTCATACGTCTCGACATTCTTGAGCATGCCGTCTTGATGGATGCCGCTCTCATGCGCGAACGCATTTTTGCCGACGATGGCTTTATTGTATTGCACCGGAAAGCCCGTGACGTTCGAAACGAGCTTCGATGCGCGCGACAGAAGTGTCGTGTTGATGCCTGTCGTGAACGGCATGATGTCTCTGCGGACCTTCAATGCCATCACGATTTCTTCGAGCGCGGCATTGCCCGCGCGTTCGCCGATGCCGTTGATCGTGCATTCGATCTGACGCGCGCCGGCGAGAACGCCTGCGAGTGAATTGGCGACCGCCAATCCAAGATCGTTGTGACAATGCGTTGCGATGATCGCTTTGTCGATATTGGGAACACGGTTCCGCAACATCGTGATCATTTCGTAGAATTCCTGCGGCGTGGTGTAGCCGACAGTGTCGGGAATATTGATGGTCGTCGCGCCGTTGGCGATAGCGGTTTCGACCGCAAAACACAGGAAATCCCGCTCTGTTCGCGTCGAATCTTCCGGCGACCATTGCACGTCGTCTGTGAACTTCCGTGCATGTCCAACCGACGCCGCAATCGCTTCGATCACCGAGTTCGGACCCATCTGAAGCTTGTGCTTCATGTGAACCGGACTTGTGGAGATGAATGTGTGAATGCGGAAACGCTTCGAACCTTTCATCGCTTCGGCAGCGCGATCGATGTCTTTCAATCCGGCGCGCGACAATCCGCAGACAACGGCATTCTTGGTGCGCTGCGCGATGGTACGCACCGCGTCGAAATCGCCTTGCGATGAAATCGGGAAACCAGCTTCGATAATATCGACGCCCATCTCATCGAGAAGTTCGGCGATTTCGATTTTTTCTTCATGCGTCATGGCAGCGCCGGGCGATTGCTCGCCATCGCGCAGCGTTGTGTCGAATATTCTTATGCGTTCTGTTTTTTGCGGTGTTGCAGACATCTCTTCATTCCTTCCATTCGCCGCACCTAGCGGCTTCGATCGACTCCTTTCGCGAAATCTCCCCTAACCGTCCGCTCGCAAACGAGCAGCGACGACTAGGGGCAGCTAAGGAGGAGAAGCTGCGCTAGCGGCAAACCGAGAGAAGGACGGGAAATAACGATGTCACGTGCAACAACACGAGCGGAATAATCTCCGCCTTTCTTCGCGCTGTGCATGCCTTCGACCATCGCCAGAATCGCCGTTCCGCCCGCTGAGTTCTACGGTCCGCTAACTGAGTATGATTGCCCTTAAGTCTGCGTAAATACAGTGATTTCGCGGCGATTTGCAAGGGATTCGGCGCACCCGTGAGTGCCTCTTTTGCTTCTCGTGGAACCGCCACAATCGACCCACGGCGGATGCCCCGAACTGACCCAACACGGGTGTGATCATTGGCGCGATACCCGCCAAGCGTTGCCTATTCTGTCCCAAAAAACCGCTTCCTTCCCAGTGGCGACAGTGCTTCTGTGCGCCCGCGCGAATTCTTTCCGAATCCGCGCTAAGCCCTTTTGTTTGAACACCCTCCGAGGCCAGACCATGCGGATTCTGCCGCCCGTCTCGATCGAGGCCCGCCGCCTTTTGCCCGGCGGCTGGGATCTGCTGGCTGCTGTGCTGGTGCTTGGGTTTATTATCGCTTTTGCGCAGGCCAGCCGCTTGCTCAGTGAGCCGCTTTCGGTGCTCTCCGTACAGCCGCTGTCGCTCGATCCGGTCCATTTGCCGGAATACGCGCTGCGGACCAGCCTGCGCATGCTTATCGCGATGGTCTTCTCGCTGGGATTTACCTTCGTCTATGCGACGCTCGCCGCAAAAAGCGGCCGCGCCGGCGGTCTGCTCATCCCGCTTCTGGACATCCTGCAGTCCGTCCCGATCCTGAGCTTCATCTCGGTGACGACAGTGTTCTTCCTGTCCCTGGCGCCGGGGCGGATCATGGGCGCCGAGCTGGTTTGCGTCTTTGCGCTCTTCACCAGCCAGGCCTGGAACATGGCATTCAGCCTCTATCAGTCGCTCCGAACGGTGCCGCCGGAGATGATCGAAGCCGGGCGAATGTTCGGTCTCAATGGCTGGGCGCGCTTCTGGCGCATCGAAGTGCCGTTCGCGATGCCTTCGCTGATCTGGAATATGATGATGTCGATGTCCGGCGGCTGGTTTTTCGTCGTGGCGGCGGAAGCGGTGACCGTTGGATCGACATCTTTCGCCCTGCCGGGCGTCGGTTCCTACATCGCGCTCGCCATTCAGCAGAAGAACATCCCGGCGATCTTTTGGGCGATCGGTACGATGCTCGTCGTTATTCTCATTTTCGATCAGCTTATGTTCCGGCCGCTGGTGGCATGGGCGTTCCGCTTCCGCATCGATCAGGAGCAATCCGAAGACGAGCCGGAAAGCTGGATGCTCACCATGTTCCGGCGCACCAATTTGTTCGACACGGCGGGCGCGCCGGTCGAGCGCTTCATGCGCTGGACTTACCGGATGCGCCCGTCCGGTTTCGGCCACACGGAAGAAGATTCGAGCACGGTGTTCTCGAGTTTCGCCGGTTTTGCGTGGTACGGAACAATTGCGCTCGCCATCGGCTTCGCGATCTGGCGGATCTATGTATTTTCTGCCTCGACCTTGCCGCTCAGCGAAGTTTGGAATGCCTTTGCGCTCGGGCTCATCACCATGATACGCGTGTTCGTGTTGATCGCGCTGGCAAGCCTGATCTGGACGCCGATCGGAATCTATGTGGGCTTGCGGCCCAAACTCGCGCAGATCGTGCAGCCTGTCGCGCAATTTCTCGCAGCCTTCCCAGCGAACCTTCTCTTTCCGCTGTTCGTTGTGGGTGTGGTGACGTTCCACCTCAATCCGGATGTGTGGTTGTCGCCGCTCATGGTCCTGGGCACGCAGTGGTACATCTTGTTCAATGTCATCGCCGGCGCGAGTGGATTGCCACGCGATATGCGCGATGCCGGTGACAATTTTGGCGTGAAGGGCTGGCTGTGGTGGCGCAGGATCGCGTTGCCGGCGGTATTCCCGTTCTACGTGACAGGTGCAATCACGGCATCCGGCGGTTCCTGGAACGCCGCCATCGTCGCTGAGTTCGTGACGTGGGGCCACGACACGCTGCACGCGCATGGACTGGGAAACTATATCGAACAGGCGAGCGTGGCCGGCGATTTCCATCGCGTGATATTGGGCACCGCGATCATGGCGTTGCTTGTCAGCATCATCAACCGCATCTTCTGGCGGCCGCTTTACTGGTACGCCGAACGCAAATATCGCCTGACCTGAGGAGCGATCATGGAAACGAACGCACTTCTCGAACTCAAGGATGTCCGCCGCGCCTTCAAGAAAGCGGGTGGTGGAGAGCTTTTGGTGCTCGATGGGATCGACCTCACGCTCAAGCAGGGTGAGATCGTGGGGTTGCTGGGCCGGTCTGGGTCGGGCAAATCGACCTTGCTGCGGATCATCGCGGGACTTTCGCCGCCAACCAGCGGATCGGCGATGTATCTCAACAAGCCGATCGACGGGCCGGCGAGCGGCGTTGCGATGGTCTTCCAAAGCTTCGCGCTGTTTCCCTGGCTGACAGTTCTGGAGAATGTGCAGCTTGGCCTCGAAGCGCTGAACATTTCGCCGGAGGAAATCCGCAAGCGCTCACTGGAAGCCATCGATCTCATCGGCTTGGACGGTTACGAGAGCGCCTATCCGCGCGAACTTTCCGGCGGCATGCGTCAGCGCGTTGGTTTCGCGCGCGCGCTCGTCGTCCATCCGAATATTCTTCTGATGGACGAGCCGATGTCCGCATTGGACGTGCTGACGGCGGAGAATCTTCGCACCGACTTGCTGGAACTATGGGCCGAAGGCGATCTGCCGATCAAAGGCATGGTGCTCGTCACGCACAACATCGAGGAAGCGGTGCTGATGTGCGACCGTGTCTGCCTGTTCTCGACCAATCCCGGCAAGATCGTCAGCGAAATTCCCATTCCGCTGCTCCAGCCGCGCGACCGCAACGATCCGGCATTCAGCGCGCTGGTGGAAAAGATCTATGTCGAAATGACATCGAGCCGCGCCGGACGTGCCGCGCAAAAAGGCGAGCGCGCAACGCTCGGCACGTTCCTCCCGCGTGTGTCGGCAAGCACCGTTTCGGGTCTAGCGGAAGCCTTGATCGCACCTGGGTATGATGGAAAAGCGGATTTGCCGGAGATCGCGTCCGAACTGCAACTGGAAATCGACGAGCTTTTTCCGGTGGCGGAAGCCATGCAGCTTTTGCACATGGCCGAAGTCGGCGAAGGGGACATCAAGCTCACCGAAACCGGCAAACGCTTTGCGCATGAAGAGATGGATGAGCGCAAACGCATCTTCGCGCGACTGCTCATCCGTTACGTGCCGCTGGCGGCGCATATTCGCCGCATATTGGACGAGCGCGAGAGCCACACCGCGCCATGGCATCGGTTTCTCGACGAGTTGGAAGATCACATGACGGAAGATGCGGCAGATGAAACGCTGCGCACCGTCGTCGCCTGGGCGCGTTTCGCGGAGCTGTTCTCCTACGACGACGATTCCCAGATGTTCAGCTTGGAGAATCCGACTTAACGCGCGCCAATCGCATTCCCTTGTGGGGAGGCCGAAATTCGCCTTCGAATTTCGGGTGGGGGCGCCGCTCGCAACTTGAAGCGTCCCCACCCGGATCGCTTTGCTCTCCCCCACAAGGGGGAGGTAATTATTTAACCGGCACAACTTTTTCTGCTGCTGCCTTTGCTCTTTTTCTTGCATCGTCGATATTTGCGCCGCGCGCCACTGCGACGCCCATTCGCCGTTTCACATAGCTCTCGGGCTTTCCAAACAAGCGAACATCGACGTGTGGATCAGATAGCGCGATGTCAACGCCATCAAACACAATGCCCTTCGCATCCAAGCCGCCGTAAATCACCGCCGATGCGCCCGGCGATCTCAATTCGGTCGAAACCGGCAAGCCCAAGATTGCGCGTGCATGTAACGCGAACTCGCTCTGATATTGCGAGGCGAGCGTGACAAGGCCAGTGTCATGCGGGCGCGGCGACAGCTCCGAGAACCAGACCTCGTCGCCTTTCACGAACAGCTCGACACCGAAGATGCCCCATCCGCCCAGCGCATCGGTGACTTTCTTCGCGAAGATGCGCGCTTTATCGAGCGCGGCCTTGCTCATCGCTTGCGGCTGCCAGCTCTCAACATAATCGCCATCCACTTGCAGATGGCCGATAGGCTCGCAGAAATGCGTTCCGTCTTTCGCGCGCACCGTGAGCAGCGTGATCTCGAAATCGAATTTGATTTCGCCTTCGACGATGACGCGCGGCTGCTTCACACGGCCGCCTGCCAACGCATACTCCCAAGCCTTCGGGACATCACTGCTTGCTTTCAGCTTGCTCTGGCCTTTGCCGGATGACGACATCACCGGCTTCACAAAGTTCGGATAGCCGATGCGGTCGCAGGCCGACTGCAATTCTTCCAGCGATGCCGCAAATGCATAAGGCGATACCGGAAGGTTCAGATTTTCGGCCGCCAAAACGCGGATACGCTCACGGTTCATGGTGGTATGCGCGGCGAACGCGGTCGGAATGACTTTTGCCAGTCCGTCTTTCTCGATGGCGATCAATTCATCGGTCGCAATCGCTTCGATCTCCGGCACGATGAGATGCGGCCGCTCCTTCTCGACCAGCGCGCGCAACGCGCCGCCGTCCGTCATGTCGATGACATAGGCGCGGTGCGCCACCTGCTGTCCCGGCGCATCCGCGTAGCGATCGACCGCGATCGTCTCGACGCCGAGCCGCTGCAATTCGATGACGACTTCCTTGCCAAGCTCGCCCGCACCCAAAAGCATCACGCGCGTAGCGGATGGCGACAGAGGCGTGCCGATTCTCATGTTTCACTCAAGTTAAAGACGCCGCATTTCAATCACATTCCGCCCTCGTTTGGCCAACGAAAGTTCCGCGCGTTGCCACAGGCCATGCGTTTTCAAATGTATCGAAGGAGCATTCAAACGATGGAGGGATGCCATGCCGGATTTTGAGATCCGTTATTTCGACGCCGACGGCAAGCTTGCCGTCATCGTCATCACCACGCAGCCGAACGAGGCTGTCGCGTTGCAACAGGCGGCCAAGAACTTAGGCACGCATACGCGTTTCGAAGTGCATCTCGCCGGCGCGGGTCACGCGCCGTAGGATCAATTCTTCGCCTGATCGACCAGCTTGTTCTTCGCGATCCACGGCATCATGGCGCGCAGCTTGGCACCGACTTCCTCGATCGGATGCGCGGCGAGCTTGGCGCGCGTTGCTTTGAACGACGCCTGCCCGGCCTTGTTCTCCAGCACCCAGTCCCGCGCGAATTTACCCGTTTGGATGTCGTCCAGCACGCGCTTCATCTCGGCTTTGGTCTCCGGCGTGATGAGGCGCGGGCCGGTGCGATACTCGCCATACTCCGCGGTATTCGAGATCGAGTAGTTCATGTTGGCGATGCCGCCTTCGTAGATCAGATCTACGATCAACTTCACTTCGTGCAGACATTCGAAATACGCCATCTCCGGCGCGTAACCGGCTTCCACCAACGTTTCGAAACCGGCGCGAATGAGTTCGACGAGACCGCCGCACAATACCGATTGTTCGCCGAAGAGATCGGTTTCGCATTCTTCGCGGAAGGTAGTTTCGATCACGCCCGCGCGGCCGCCACCGATGGCGCTGGCGTATGCGAGGCCCAGATCATGCGCGTTGCCGCTCGCATCCTGATGCACGGCGATGAGGCATGGCACGCCGCCGCCCTTCTGATATTCGCTGCGCACCGTGTGGCCCGGGCCTTTCGGCGCGACCATGAGAATGTCGAGATCCTTACGCGGCTCGATTAAACGAAAATGCACGTTGAAGCCGTGCGCGAACAGTAGCGCCGCGCCCTGCTTCATGTTCTTGACCAGATCGTCCTTGTAGATGTCCGCCTGCAACTCATCGGGCGTGACCATCATCATCACGTCCGCCCACTTCGCGGCGTCCGATGTGGACATGACCTTGAAGCCAGCGATCTTTGCTTTCTCGGCAGACGCGCCTTCGCGCGCTGCGATGGCGACATCCTTCACGCCGCTGTCGCGCATGTTGAGCGCGTGCGCGTGACCCTGGCTTCCGAAACCGATGACGGCGACCTTGCGGCCCTTGATGAAATTCAGATCGGCATCCCGATCGTAATAAACGCGCATTTCTAAAAGCTCCTGAATAAACCAACACATGGGTGGCCGGGTCGCGCTTCGCTACGCTCGCTGCCCCGCCATGACAAGTTTTAAGGTTACATCGCCTCCGGGCCACGGCTGATTGCGGCAACACCGGTGCGCGAGACGTCGATAAGGCCAAGGGGCCGCATCAAATCCACGAAATTATCGATCTTGCTCGGCGCACCGGTGATCTCGAACACGAAGCTGGAATGCGTCGTGTCCACGATATGCGCGCGAAAGATCTCGCCGATGCGCATGGCTTCGACGCGCTTGTCGCCAGTACCGGCAACTTTCACCAGCGCCATCTCGCGTTCGATGCCCGGCGCGGCAGTCGTCCAGTTCACGACGGAATGTACCGGCACCAGGCGGCGCAATTGCGCTTCGATCTGCTCGATCACTTCTGGCGTTCCACTCGTCACCACCGTTACGCGCGAGGTATGCGCGGCGTGATCGACTTCGGCAACGGTGAGGCTTTCGATGTTGTAGCCGCGGCCAGAGAACAACCCCACCACGCGGCCGAGTACGCCCGCTTCATTATCGACAAGCACAGCAATGGTGTGGCGTTCGATCGCCGGCGGCTTCGTTGCGGCGCTCATCAGACCAGCATCTTTCCTTCGTCGGAGACGACGGTTTCTTCTTCCATCGCATCCGACAGGATCATCTCGTTGTGCGCTTTGCCCGATGGGATCATCGGATAACAATTCTCCGTCGGATCGACGCGGCAATCGAACAGAACCGGCTTCTTGCTGTCGATCATTTCCAGAATCTTGGCATCGAGTTCGCCCGGCGTCGTCGCGCGGATGCCGACGCCACCATAGGCTTCCGCCAGCTTCACGAAATCCGGCAGCGCCTCCGAATAGGAGTGCGAATAGCGGCCGCCATGCAGAAGCTGCTGCCACTGGCGTACCATGCCCATATATTCGTTGTTGAGAATGAAGATCTTGATCGGCAGATCGTACTGCACCGCCGTCGACATCTCCTGCGTCATCATCTGTATCGATGCCTCGCCGGCGATATCGATGACGAGCGCATCGGGATGCGCCATCTGCACGCCAACCGCGGCTGGCAAGCCATAACCCATCGTGCCGAGACCGCCCGATGTCATCCAGCGGTTCGGCTCTTCGAACTTGAAGCGCTGCGCCGCCCACATCTGATGCTGGCCGACTTCGGTGGTGATGTAGACATTGCGCCCGCGCGTCAGCGCATAAAGACGATCGATGGCGTACTGCGGCTTGATGAGCGTGTCGGAGTTCTTGTAGTCGAGCGACTTCTTCGCGCGCCACGCATCGATCTGCTTCCACCAAGTTTTCAGCGCGGTTTCATCGGCCTTCTTCTTCTGCGTCTTCCAAAAATGAAGCATCTCTTTCAGCGCCTTGGCGGCATCGGCTACGATGGGCACATCGACGCGGACATTCTTGTTGATCTGCGAGGCGTCGATATCGAGATGGATCTTCTTGGAGCCTGGCGAGAACACGTCGATCTTTCCGGTGACGCGGTCATCGAAGCGCGCGCCAAGGCAGATCATCACGTCGCAATCGTGCATCGCGTTGTTGGCTTCGTAAGTGCCGTGCATGCCGACGAGGCCCAGCCATTGCGGATCGGACGCTGGAAACGTGCCAAGGCCCATCAACGTGCAGGTGATCGGAAAGCCGGTGAGCGCCACTAGTTCGCGCAGCAGTTTGCTCGCGACCGGCCCGGAATTGACGATGCCACCGCCCGTGTAAAACACGGGCTTCTTCGCATTCGCCATCAATTCGATGGCACGCACGATGGCGCCGAGATCTGGGTCCGTCTTCGGCTTGTAGGTGCGATGCTTCACCGATTGGGGACCGGTGTACGGGCCCTTCCGGAATTGCACATCCTTCGGAATATCGACGACGACCGGACCCGGGCGGCCCGTAGTCGCGATCTGAAACGCCTCGTGCATCACGCGCGAAAGTTCGTTCACATCCTTCACCAGCCAGTTGTGCTTGGTGCAAGCGCGCGTGATGCCGACGGTGTCGGATTCCTGAAACGCATCGGTGCCGATGAGATGCGTCGCGACTTGCCCGGTCAGAACGACCAGCGGGATGGAATCCATCAGCGCGTCGGTAAGGCCCGTCACTGTGTTGGTCGCGCCCGGACCGCTCGTCACCAACACCACGCCGGGCTTACCGGTCGAGCGTGCATAACCTTCGGCAGCGTGCGTTGCGCCTTGTTCGTGGCGGCACAGCACATGGACAATGTCGTTCTGTGCGAACAGCGCATCGTAGATCGGCAGCACCGCGCCGCCGGGATACCCGAAGATGTGCCGAACGCCCTGATCCTTGAGCGCGCGAATGACCATTTCCGCGCCGCTCATTTCGATCGCGCCCGCAGCCGGCTTCGCGCCTGCCAAATCCGTTCCGTCTCTATCCATCGCGTTCATCCAGAAATGCGCCCAGAAATGAAAAAGAGGCGTTTCCGCCCCTTCAAACGCCGCCAACCGGGAAAGCCGAGGTTCACCCTCGCCCGATCAACGGCCCACCAATAAGTACGAGTTCGAGGTGCATACGCCCCGGCCCTTTGTTGCAGTGCGAAAACTATGGGGCCGGATCAGGCCCGTCAAGCATTTTCGTTCAACTGAGCCGACAATAGCGGAAGAATATTGCTCAATTCTTGCACTTCGAGCCAATTCCACTCCGCCATGCGCCGCCGGAACCAGGTGAGCTGCCGTTTGGCATATTGCCGGGTCGCCGTCTTGGCGCGCGAGGACCCTTCTTCCAGCGACTGGGCACCCTCTTCCACCGCCTGCAGTTCGCGCAAGCCGATGATCTTCGATGCGGTGGCCGAGAGCGCGATGCCTTCGAGCGCCCGCGCTTCTTCCCGCGCACCCGCAGCCAGCATCGTGTCGAAACGTGCATCGATATGCTTGTGCAGTTCATCGCGCGGCGGCGAGAGCACAAAGCGCGCGAGATTTAGGCCACCGAGCAATGCCTCACCCATTTCCTTTTGCCATTCCGATAAAGGGCGTCCCGTCGCTTCGAACACTTCGTAAGCGCGTAAGGTGCGTTGCGTATCGCTGGCGCGAAGACGCGCTGCCGATTCAGGATCGCGCGTCGCAAGCTCGATGTGAAATGCATCCGCACCGATCGCATCGCGATGCTGCCGCACCTGTTCGCGCATGCCAGCAGGAACCGCGGGGATGTTCGCGATGCCTTCGGTCAGCACGCCGAAATACATACCGGTGCCGCCGCAGAAGATCGGCACGCGCCCGCTCTCGCGTGCGGTACGAAGCGCATGTGCGGCCTCCGCTTGATAACGGCCCGCGGAATAACTCTCGGTCACACTGACATGGCCGTAGAGAAAATGTGGAGCAGTTGAGGTGTCTTCGTCTGTCGGCCGCGCGGTGAGTATGCGCGTTTCGCGATAGACCTGCATCGAATCCGCGTTGATGACGACACCGTCGATGGCGCGTGCGAGCGCATGTGCAACCGCCGACTTGCCGCTGGCAGTCGGCCCTGCAATAAGCACGGCATCAACGGATGATTGCGAATTCATGACTGATTCTCTTGTTGTCAGCATTATAGCAGCAGAAACCGGCGCGCGAATTGGCGACGCCGTGCGCAAAATAACGCGCGACTTCAAGACAAGTGGCAACGTCGACGAGGCCAAATGGCTTTCGCGCGACCGCGCCTGCGATATTTTGATCTCGCTTGCGTCGCCGGAGCTTGCGGAGATTTTGCCGCGCGGATTTATCCACATGGGCGATGGGCTCGACGTGAATGTCATCTCCGCTGCGAACCGGCGCAAGAAACTTCTCATTGCCGACATGGATTCCACTATCATCGGTTGTGAATGTCTCGACGAACTCGCCGACATGGCGCAGCTCAAGCCGCAGATCGCCGAGATCACCGAGCGTGCGATGAATGGCGAGATCGCGTTTGAACCCGCGCTGCGTGAACGCGTAGGGTTGCTGAAAGGCTTGGCGCTTGAGGCGCTGGAACGCACTTACAACGAACGCGTGAAGCTCAACCCGGGCGCGAAGGCACTCGTCGCGACGATGAAGAAGCAAGGCGCAAGGACATGCCTTGTCTCCGGTGGCTTCACCTATTTCACCGAGCGCGTCGCGAAAGCCGCGGGCTTCGACGATCAACAAGCCAACGCGTTGCTCGATGATGGCAAGCGCCTCACCGGCGAAGTGAAAGAACCGATCCTCGGTCGCGAAGCGAAACTCGCTGCACTCGACGCCGAGATCAAGAAACTGAATATTTCAGCCGACGACGCGCTTGCCGTCGGCGACGGCGCAAATGATCTTTCAATGATAGAACACGCAGGACTGGGCGTTGCCTATCACGCGAAACCCATTGTTGCGGACGCCGCCGCTGCTGCGATCAAATATGGCGATCTGCGCGCGCTGCTATATTTGCAGGGCTACAGCGACGACGAGATCGTCGAAGCTTAACCGCCCAACCTTACGGCCACATAGGTCATCGCACCTTCGCGGCTGACGAGAAGCAGCGCGACTTTCTTGCCGGATTTCACGTCGCCTTCAATCAGATGGTTCACATCATCCGGTGAACGCACCGGCTCATTCTGCACTTGCACGATGATGTCGCCAGGACGAAAATTCTTGTCCGCGGACGCGCCATCCGGATCGATATCGGTGACAACCACGCCGGCGGCTTCCTTCGGCAGCTTGTATTTGTTGCGCGCGGTGTCGTCGAGCGGCGCAAGCGAAAGGCCGAGACGAGACGTTTTCACGTTCGGTTTCGGCGCGGGCGGCGATGGCAGCGTTTTTTGATCGTCGTCGTCGTCCTGCAACTTTGCGACGAGGACGTGCAGCGTTTCCTTATGACCGTCATGCAGAACATCGACGTTCACGGTCTTTCCGATCGGCGTCTCGGCAACGACGCGCGGCAGCGCACGGCTGTCCGGCACAGGCTTGCTGTCGAAGCCCGTGATCACGTCGCCATTCTGAATACCGGCTTTTGCGGCGGGACCGTTTGCGCTCACGTCCGCCACGAGCGCGCCACTTGAACCGGCGATGCCCATGCCTTCGGCGAGATCGTCGGTGAGGTTCTGCACGCGCACGCCGAGCCAGCCGCGCCGCGTTGAGCCGTAGCGCTCGAGCTGGCCGATAACGTCACGCACCATGTTCGACGGGATCGCAAAGCCGATGCCGACGCTGCCGCCGCTCGGTGAGAAGATCGCCGAGTTCACACCAACAACATTGCCCTTCATATCGAACAAGGGGCCGCCGGAGTTGCCGCGATTGATCGGCGCATCTGTCTGGATGAAGTCATCGTACGGACCGGCGGCGATATCGCGATTGCGCGCGGACACAATGCCCGCCGTCACTGTCGAGCCGAGACCGAACGGATTACCGATCGCCATCACCCATTCGCCAACGCGCGCTTTGTCGGAGTCACCGAAATGGGTCGGCGTGAGCGGTTTCTTTGATGTGACCTTCAGAAGCGCCAGATCGGTTTTCTCGTCACGGCCGATCAGCTTGGCCTGCAGCGCGGTTCCATCGTTTAGCGTAACAGTAATCTGGTCGGCATCTTCGATGACGTGATTGTTCGTCACGACGAGGCCCGACGCATCGATGATAAAGCCGGAGCCGAGCGACGTTACGTGGCGCGGCACGTTCTTGTTCTTGTTCTGATAGTCCTTGAACAATTGCTGCAGCGGCGAGTCCGGCGGCAGATCGGGGATCTGTTCGGGCTGCGCGCTCGGCTTCAGTGTCTGCGTGGTCGCGATGTTCACCACCGTCGGCAAGAGCTGGTTCGCGAGATCGGCAAAGGAATCCGGCGCGGGCCGCGCGAATGCGGGCGTCAACGCAGCCGGTGCAGAGATCGCGAGCGCGGCTGTGGCGATGGCGCGCAACAAACGGAACATGGAAAAACGCATCTGAGAATCCTAGTCGGCCGCAACGGGCGCGGCCTGCCCCCGAAGGAAATATACACGGAAACGCGTGCAGCAAGTCCTAACCGTCGTGCGAACGATCACAACCGCTTGGACTTGGTTTCCCAGAGGTAATGCCGCGCGGGCTTTAAGGGTTTCCGCGCTATTTGCGCTTGGCGGAACCGGCCTGCGGCTGGTTCATATATTTGAAAAACTCACTGGAAGGTGAAAGCACCATCGTCGTCGAGTTTCCGCCGAGCGCGTCCTGATAGGCCTGCAGCGAACGGTAGAAGGCGAAGAAATCGGGATCCTGCCCGTAGGCTTCACCGAGGATGCGGGTCTTTTCCGCGTCTCCCTGTCCGCGGAGGATGTCAGACTCGCGTGTAGCCTCGGCTGTCAAAACCGTAACCTCACGATCGGCGCGCGCCTTGATGCGCTGATAGATTTCCGAACCGTCAGCGCGGAATTCGTTTGCCTCGCGCGCGCGTTCCTGAATCATGCGGTCATAGATCGCCTTGCTGTTCTGTGGCGGCAGGTCAGCATGGCGGATGCGCACATCCACGATCTTAATTCCGAAGCTGGCGGACTCGCGGTTCATGTGATCGCGAATGTCATGCATGAGTTGCGCGCGTTCGCCCGAAAGCACAACCGCGAAATTCTGCGAGCCCAAGACCTGCCGCACGTCGGACGACAGGATGGGTGCTAGCCGTGTCTCTGCGATCTCGGTGTTTGTTAGCGTCTGATAAAACCTTAGCGGATCGATGATGCGCCACCGCGCGAAGGCGTCCACCACCATGCGCTTCTTGTCCTGCGCGATGACTTCTTCCGGCGGCGCATCGAGATTGAGCAGGCGCTTGTCGATATATTCGACCTGCTGCACCCACGGAATCTTCACATGCAATCCGGGCTCGGTGACAATCTCGCGCGGCGCATCGAATTGCAGCAGCACCGCCTGCTCGTTCTGGCGCAGGCTGTAGAAACAAGACAGCGCGAATAAAACGACAGCAGCGATCGCCACACCCACACCCATCAACGCACTGCGGCTCATGGCGAACCCGCGCTGTTGTCGGTCGCGGATACTGTCGGAATTGTGCTGGTGGGCGCAGGTGTGACGGTCATGTTCTCGGTCGGCTTGTTCAGTGTCTGCGCTGGCAGATAAGGAATGATGTTCTTCGCCGCACCTTCGTCCACGATGATCTTGTTCGCGCCGCCGTACACCTGGCTCATAGTCTCCAAGTACATGCGCTTGCGAGTAACCTCTGGCGCTTTTTTGTATTCGGCATAAATCGCCGAAAACTTTTTCGCCTCGCCGTTCGCTTCCGCGATCGCTTTCTGGCGATAAGCTTCGCCCTGCTGGACGATTTGCGCGGCCTGACCACGCGCTTCGGGGATGATCTTGTTGGCGTAAGCCTCGCCCTTGTTACGCAGCGTTTCTTCATCGGCGCGCGCGGCCTGAACGTCGCGATAGGCCTGCTGGACTTCGACAGGCGTATCGACCTTCTGCATTTTCACATCGGTGATGGTGACGCCGATGCGATAGGTCGCCAGCGTCTTCTGCATCAGGTCGCGAACCTGATTTTCCACCGGCGCGCGGTCTTCAGTAAGGATCGGACCGATTTGGTTCTGACCCACCACCTCGCGCATCGCGCTCTCCGCGACCGCTTTGATCGCGGCATCAGGATCTTCGACGTTGAAAAGATAGTCCGCGGCGTTGTTGATGACCCAATAGACCGTGAAGTTCACATCGACGATGTTCTCGTCGCCCGTCAGCATCAGGCTTTCGCTCTCGATGTCCTCGTTGTGTGCGTCATCGCCTTCGCCGACTTGCTGATATCCGATGTCGATCTGATGCGTGGTGGTAACTTCCGGCAGCTCCACCGTCTCGATGGGCCATGGCAGATGGTAGTTCGGCCCGGGCCCCGTGATCGCCACAAACTTGCCGAACCGCAGCACCACGCCCTGCTCGTGCGTGCTGACGAAATAGAGCCCGGTGAGAAGCCACAGACCAACCACCGCGGCAATCGCAATCACGATTGCGCCAGTAGTCCACTCGCCGTTTGGAAGAAGGCGCCGCAGGCGATCTTGAAACTCCCGCCAGTATTTCTGAAAGTCGTTTTGCGGCGGCGGTTTGTTCGAAGGCGTGCCGCGGCCCCAGGGTCCGCCGCTTTTATTATCGCCTGATTGATTGCTCCACGGCATATTCGCTGGCGCGGTTGCGCTTCCTTGGTTTCCGCAAGCTGGCCGGTTATATGTGCATATCCCACCAGGTGCAACGAAGCGCAGGGCGCAACCACGCGCTTGGTGACGTATCGACAAGGGCAAGAGACTGATGGCTGCGGCCACGCGCGAAGATGTTCTGAATGCACTCGCAACCGTTCGCGATCCGGCGAGCGGCAAAAGCATGACCGATGCGGATATGGTGCAAGGCCTCGTGCTGCGCGATGGTCATGTCGGGTTCTCGATTGAAGTGCCAGCATCGCAAGGTCGCAACGCCGAGCCGCTTCGCAAAGCTGCTGAAGATGCCGTGAATAAGCTTCCCGGCGTGCTCTCGGTGACGGCGGTTCTGACTGCGCACAGTGAACCAGCCAACGCAAAACCTGCGCACGCGCCGCATCCGCGTGGTCCGCAAGCCGCGCCGGCCGGAATTCAAGGCGTCGCGGCGGTGATCGCGGTGGCGAGCGGAAAAGGCGGCGTCGGCAAGTCTACGGTCGCGGTCAATCTGGCCCTGGCGCTGGCCAAAAACGGGCTCAAAACCGGGCTTTTGGATGCCGATATCTACGGCCCCTCAGTGCCGCGTCTTTTGAACATCACGCACAAACCCGAGAGCGACGGTCACAAGCTTCAGCCAATCGAGAAGTTCGGTATCAAGACGATGTCGATCGGATTCTTGGTTGCCGAAGATTCACCGATGATCTGGCGCGGACCGATGGTGCAATCCGCGCTCACACAAATGATGAACGATGTCGCGTGGGCGCCGCTTGATGTTCTTGTCATCGACATGCCGCCCGGAACGGGCGACGCACAGCTCACCATCGCGCAGCGCGTGCCGCTGAAAGGTGCGGTGATCGTTTCGACGCCGCAAGACATCGCGCTGATCGATGCGCGCAAGGGCATCGCAATGTTCGAGAAAACCCAAGTGCCAATTCTTGGGCTTATCGAAAATATGAGCACATTCGTGTGTCCGAACTGCGGTCATGAATCGCACATCTTCGGGCATGGCGGCGCGCGCGCCGAGGCCAAGAAGACCAATGTTGCTTTTTTGGGCGAAATACCGCTCGTTCCGTTGATCCGCGAAACGTCCGATAGCGGCATGCCTATCGTCGCGTCACGGCCCGACAGTTCGGAGGCGAAAGCTTTCCTTGCAATCGCGGGCGAGGTTGCGCAGAAGATAGCCGCGAAATCGCGGCCCGCGCCTAGAATTGTTATAGAATAGAAAGACCCGGGGAAAAGATGGCTACGCCAAAGCCGCAAATCAAAAGCACATTCGCGACGCCGACTTGCGTGCACATCTTGCCCGTCGCAAACGAAGTGAATTCAACTTTGCGTCCGCTTGTGATCGACAAGATGCAAAACGCGGCGCCGAACGGTGCGCGCGGGCAAGGCTGGCACTCGTCCTATGATTTCGCCGATTGGGGCGGCAACAGCGCAGAGACCTTGTTTCGCATGTTGCGTGAAATTGCAGACAGTCTGACGGCGACACGCGCGGGCGGCCGCATCACCCTCGATTGGAAGATCGCCGCTTGCGCGACTGTGCGCCAAAAAGGGGAATATCGCGAAATTTGCGCGCGCCCCGGCGCGTTCTGGTCCGGTGTCTATTTCATTGACGATGGCTATGCCAAATCCGACGACGAAACGCTTGGCGGCGAAGTGGAATTGTGCGATCCGCGCGGTGCATTGCCCGCCATGGTTGCGCCCCATCTGGCCTTCCGCATTCCGGGCGGCGTGAGTGCCGGACAGATGGAAACGACACGCCCTTCTTCGGGCATGATCGTCCTCCACCCGTCATGGCAGCCGCGCGGCGAACGCCGCTATGACGGCGCCGGCCAGCGGGTCACGATCGAATTCGACCTGACGCCGCCAGCCGGCTGAAGCTTACGAACGTCCTGCCGTAATCGACATTTGGATCGCGCCCTGATTGTTCGGCAGCTGCTCGGTCCAGCTGTCGCCAACCTTGTGATTGCCTTCGATCGAGTTGCACATCGTGGCCTTCGATGCGTCGGCAGGTGCCGGATCGGTCTGCGTAAAGCAGGCGGTGTGGTCGTCCTTCCAGGCGTACGTGCCCTTCATGACTTGAGCGCCACGATGCTGCTCCCAGCTTTTGTCCGGGTTGACGTAAATCGTCGTCGTCGCGCCGTTGTAGACCTGCGTGACGGTGTTGCCGTAAGCGACGGCGAACAGATCGTCCGCCTGCGCGGCAGCCGTCGAAAGAAGCACGGCCGCGAGGCCGAGTGCGATGCGTTTCATGGATTTCTCCCCAAAGACACAAACGGGAAGAACGCCCCGCGCATCCGATATTGGAGGCGCGAGGCTCTATCGCAAGGGTTCCAGCCAGCAGTATATCTTCAGACTACTGAACGCCCTTCAGGAGCGTGAGCGTCCGCGATTTGCCATTGGCGGACATCGTCCAGGTATCGCCCACCTTGTGCGCCTCGGCCGGCGTGCAGAGGGGATTACTGATTCCGGGCGGTGGTGAATCGTAGGTGCGGCAGAGATTGCCGCCCTCGATCTTCCATGTGCCTTTGAACTCCATGCCCACGGCAGGAGCCTTCACCGTGAAGGTGTGGTCCGCATTGTAATAGCTATGCGTGTCGACCATGCCGCCGCTGGCAATAACCGTGTTGCCGTAATAATTCGCCATGACGTCGTCGGCAGCGAAAGCCGTGGATGCCGATAGCGCGATAAGCGATGCGGCAAGCAAAATAGAACGCATGAATGTTTCTCCTGTTAAGCGATTAGACAGTTTCTTCGATTTAGCTCACTTGGGCCAGCCCATCGAAAACATCTTGATGACGCTCCATGAATATCTCACCGGCCTCAACCTGCTTTGAGACCGCCGAATTTTCCTGGACGGCCGGTGCGGATTTCGCGCCCACCTTCGGCAAAAGAAGAGCGGTACAACCTTCAATTTTCTTCCAGATGAAGGAAATCATCTTCGACCCTACGGATTCATTATTCAGGCATTGTAGTTCAGACGCAGACCAGCGCTCGGCCAATCGGCGGTGATCAATCGTCCCGTTCCCGATGAGGTGATGAAAGCGGTCTTCATATTCTTGCCGCCCCAGCAGATATTTGTCACCAGTGGATCAGGCAATGACGTGATGCGTGGCGCCTTCTTGGAGCCCGGCCAGAACGTCGTGATGCCGCCATTGAGCAGCGTCGCAACGCACACGCCACCGTCAGCTTGCACCCCGAGACTGTCGAAATAACCGAGGCCCGGATAGGCATTCACGAACACGCCCGGCGTGAAGCCTTGCACTTCGCCGCGTTTGCCGGGCTTCACCAGCGGCAGACTGTAAAGGCGTCCGGTGAATGTTTCCGCGTAATAGACGGTCTTGCCATCAGGAGAGAGGCCGACGCCATTCGGCGTCAAAAGTTCGCGCAAAACTTTCGTGATCTTCGAGCCATCGGCCTTGGCGTAATAGAGAGCGCCGTGGCTGCGATACTTGTCGTTCGTCGTTCCATGATCGGTGAACCAGAAGCCGCCGGCATCGTCGAACACCAGATCGTTCGGCGCGATCAGCTTCTCGCCATCGCAAGCGCTGTAAAGGCGTTCGACTTTGCCAGTCGAGATGTTCACGCGTTCGATCCAGCCACCCTTGTGGTGCTTCGGCGCGTGACCGGGAATGAGCAGCCCCATGCGCTTGGTGTAGGTGAAGTTGTCGCCATTGTTGGCAACATAGAGCGCGCCGTCGGGACCGATCGCGAGGCCGTTCGGCGCGCCATCCACTTTCGCGATGGTTTGCTTTTTGCCGTCCGGCTTTACGCGTGTGATTTTCTTGGACGCGATTTCGGCGACGAGGACCGAGCCATCGGCCATCGCCACCGGACCTTCCGGAAAAGCAAGTCCGCCCGCGACATCGCGAAATTCCATGGCAATTCCCCCATTCCATTGAGATTTGTTTGAGCGGAGCCTAACGCGCGAATACCACGATGCAAGCTCGGCAGTCAGCGGCGCGCCAACGTCACATAGGAATAGCGCAAGCCGTCCGGCGTCTCGCCGTCCTCGCGTGTCATCTCTTGCCAATGCGCG
>DASZML010000173.1:0-1938 GCA_035551875.1 Rhizomicrobium sp. | reverse complement strand
GTTTCGGCGCGCCACGCGTTCGACCGGGAGGGCCTGGAAAGCCTTTCCATGCGCGACATCGCGCAAGATGTCGGCATCACCCCGATGGCGATCTACCGGCATTACCCCAACAAGCAGGCACTGATCGACGCGCTGGTGCTGGATGCACTGGCCGAATGGTCTGCAATCGTCGCCGCGATCCCGGCGGCCGAACCCCTGAAATGGCTCCGCGCCATCGGCATCGCGCATCTGGATTTCGCGCTGAGAGAACCGCGCCGTTACGAGGCCGCATTCCTGCTGCGCTCGGAAAAAGCGCGGCGTTATCCGGATGATTTTGTCGCTGGACACTCCCCGGCCGGCACATTGCAACTGCGCTTGCTCGAAGAACTCGTCGCGCAAGGGCGGATGAAAGAAGGTGCGCCGGTCGAGATGCTGATCGCCAACGCCGGCCTCAGCCAAGGTCTCGTGACGCTCTACTTTGCAGGCCGCATCGCGGGTGGGGAGGCAGAATTCCGCAAAATTTATCTCGCTGCCACCGAACGCAGTTTCAACTCCTTTCTCACGGAGAAGTCATCATGAGTGCCATCGTCTGCGCGCTTCTCACCGCTATCGGATTTTATTTTTCCATCGGACTTGGCGAGCAGTGGTGGCTGGCATGGCTCGCACCGATTCCGGTGTTGTGGTTCGCATTCGGCGAAACGAAAGGGTGGCAGACATTTCTCGTTGCCTTTGTAGGCTTTGCCGTGGGATCGACCAGCGTCTTGCGCACCTATGGGAGCGTGATGCCGTTGTACGTGCTGGGGCTGATTGTTTGCGGTCCGGCCTTGCTGTTCGCGGCTTCAGTGTTGGGTGCGCGGCGCGTTTCGCGCGCGTTCGGAATCTTCGCCGGCATGTTCGCGTTCGCGTTGCTCTGGACTGGGCTCGATTTTCTCAGCTCCTTCAACCGTGCGGGCGGTTCGGTTTCCACAGCGGCGGTGAGCCAGGTTGCCGTGCCGATGCTCATGCAGACGGCATCGCTCGTCAGCTACATCGGCGTCACGTTCCTGCTGGGCGCGTTCTCTGCCGGCATCGCGGCAACGCTGCGCACGCGCGATCCGAGACCCGCGATCATCGCGGTCGCGCTTTTCGCGGCGAATGCCACGTTCGGTTATATGCGGATGTCCACGCCGCCGAGCGGCACAATCCACACCGCCTTGATCGAAAGCAACGACACGATCGGCGCGCGGCGCGGCGGCGACGAGTCCATCACCATGAAAGCCATCGATTCTTATGTGGCGCAAATCGAAAAGCTGCGCGGGCAGAACGCGAAGCTGATCGTGATGCCGGAAAATATGGCGCTACTCGGCACGGGATGGCGCGGCGACGCCGAAGCAAAACTCGCCCGCGCGGCGAACGATGTTGGCGCAACGTTGGTCGCGGGCTTCAACACCTATCTCGATGGCGCGCAGCGGAATGTCTCCATCGGCTTCACGCAAAGCGCACTGCCGGTGACATATCTGAAGCGCCGTCTCGTGCAGGGATTGGAAACACAAGACTACACGCCAGGTCCGGGACCGGCGAAGCTTGCCAATGGCGTCGGTTTGGAAATCTGCAAGGACATGGATTTTCAAGCGATGGTCCGCCGGGATGAAGTCGCGACGAAACCAATTCTGCTCGCAGTGCCAGCGTGGGATTTCGGCAGTGACGATTGGAGTCATGCGCGCGTAGCGATCATGCGCTCCATCGAAAACGGCGTACCGATGGCGCGCAATGGCCGCGAAGGCTTGCTGACCTTGAACGATCGTTACGGCCGCATCGTTGCGCGAACCCGCACGACACGCGCATTCCAGACATTGATCGGCGATCTACCGCTCGACGGTACGGGCGGAAACACGATCTACGACCAGATCGGCGATGTGTTCGGATGGCTCTGCGCAGTGCTTGGTTTCGCGCTAGTCGGCGCCTCGCTTATCCGGCAGC
>DASZML010000172.1:0-3241 GCA_035551875.1 Rhizomicrobium sp. | reverse complement strand
TTGCGCTTGTCATTGCCCTTCGCGCCACCTTCGGCTTCTTCGTCTTCTCCGATACCGCCTTGCGCCACGAAACCATCGACCACGCGATAGAACGTCTTGCCGTCATAGAAATGCGCCGCGGTCAGCTTGTGCATTCGCGTGGCATGGTTCGGCGCAAATTCCGGCGCAAGCTCGACAGCAACGGTGCCATAGCGCGTCTGAATGAGAAGCAGGTTGTCGGGTTTCACTTCGCGCCAGGCATCGCGTGGCGGACCCGCGGGTTGCACCGGCGGCGGCGCGTCATCCGCGAAAGCGGCGCTCCCCGCTGCCATTGCGATGATAAGCGCGGCTAGCCGAATCGTTTTCATGGTTGTTCCCCCGGTATTTTGACAATAAATCACATTATGGCCGATGCGGCAGAACCCCAGCCACAGAATGCAGGCGCGAGCGTAGCACTGACTACGCTTTTGTGCGTGATGTTCATCAACCTGCTCGGCTTTGGCATCGTCGTGCCGCTGTTGCCGTTCTACGCCAAATCGTTCAATGCGCCGCCTTGGCAGATCGCGCTGATATTTTCCGCCTACGCCATCGGCGGATTTTTCGGCGAGCCGTTCTGGGGGCGCCTGTCGGATCGCATCGGCCGCAAGCCGATTCTCATCTCGACGGTTACCGGAAACTGCCTCTGCTATCTGGCGCTCGCCTTCGCGCCGAATGTCTGGATCGCTTTCGGCGTGCGATTGCTCGGCGGACTGGCAAGCGGCAACGGTTCCGTCATCCAGGGGTATATCGCCGATGTGAGTCCGCCCGACGATCGCTCGGGGCGCATGTCGCTTTTGGGCGCGGCTTACAACATCGGCTTCATCGTTGGCCCTGCGCTTGGCGGATTGCTTGCCAATCCATCCGCAGGTCACGCGGGATTTCGCATTCCGCTGATCGTCTGCTCGTGCCTGTCGGCCTTGTGCGCGAGCAGCATCTTTCTCTTCGTCAAAGAAAGCCGTGTGCATCAAGCGCGCTTTCTCAATCAACCAAGCCGCTGGGCGGTTCTCGGCAATGCACTTTCGACACCGACGGTCAGCCGCTTGATGCTGGTGACGTTTCTCGCCGGCTGCGCGTTCAACGGCACGGAATATGTTTTCGGATTATGGACGCAAGCGCGCTTCGCGTGGGGACCACAACAAGTCGGAACGGCGTTCGCCGTGACGGGCGTCGTCGCAGCGATCAATCAGATCTTCCTCACCGGCCGCCTTTCCAAAAAATTTGGCGAAGCGACGATGCTGGCTGCAGGCATGGCACTCACGATGGTGTTCACCGCGCTGCAATCGTTTTCAACCGGTGCGCTCATGGTCATTCCATTTTTGGCCATCGCGGCATGGGGACAATCGATCGCATGGCCGAACGTGTCGGCGCTGATTTCGCGCAATGTCGATTGGCAGCATCAAGGACAATATCTCGGTTTGAACAACGCTGTCGGCGCGTCGGCGCGGCTTGTCGGTCCCTCCATCGCCGCATTCGCGTTTTCCGATCTGAGCGTGAACGCACCCTTTGTCACATCTGCGTTGCTTGTGATGCCCGCGATTTTTCTGGCCTACAGCGCTCGTCGATTGCGGCAATAGTCGCGAACTTCAATATTCGAATTTTCGAGTAGTCTTGCGCGTCGTTGCATGCGCTCGTACGTCTCGCACTGGGGACGCGAGGCCAGGACATGGGCAAATATCTACACACCCCGCCTCGTTGCGCTGTTCGCGATCGACAAGAAAGATTCCGGCGGCGAAGTCGGGCGTCTGGATTTCGACTTCTGGACCAATTCGCAGGATTGGGAACTGAAGGACATCAAGGTCAAGGAAGAGCCGGTCGAACTTGCCAAGGATCGCGAAATCGTCACGGCGAAATTCAAGAACATCGGCACGCCGGAAGAGATTCACTTTTACTTCGAAAAGACCGAAGGCGGATGGAAGCTGGACGATGTGCGCTCAGCCGGCCATGAGGCCTGGGTGCTATCGCTGATCCTGAAATATGGCTGGGACAGCGGTAACTGAGGCTGCGGAACTCATAAGGCTGTGGCGGCGTTTTCATGAGGTCGAACCTCATTTGAGAACCCGCCATGACCATTTCCGCACAAACGCCCGACGTCCCCGAACTCAACATCGCGACCGACAAGATCGCTTTCGTGGTCGAGAAAGCGCGCGAATTCGATGTGAAGGAAGCCGACAGTGATCCGGATTCGGGCTCGAACGCCATCGACGATGGTGATGCCGATGTACTGGAAGACAAGGCGGACGATCTGACGCGTCAGGAATTGGTGTCGTTCATCAACGGCATGAACACTGACGAAAAGGCCGAGCTCGTTGCGCTCGCCTGGGTCGGTCGCGGCACTTATACGATCAATGACTGGACGGATGCGGTGAGCACCGCGCGTTCCGAACATGGAAAACACACGGCGAAATATTTGCTCGAGATGCCGTTGCTAGGTGATTATCTCGAAGACGGCCTTGCAGAATTTGGCGAAGGCATTGTCGACGATAGCGATACCCGCGAAGGGCTCGACAACGAAGACGAACCGCTGGGCGGAATGCGCGACAAGCCTGCGCGGCAGTAATCAGACGGTGATTTCACCGGTGAGATAGTGCGCGCAGCTGCCGGAGAGAGTTGTTCGTTCGCCGTCGTCGGTGCAGAGCAGGTTGCCGCCACGCAGGCTGACCTGCCGCGCTTTCAACGTTTTCTTACCAAGCCGCTTCGACCAGAACGGCACGAGCGCGCAATGCGCCGAACCCGTCACCGGATCTTCCGGCACGCCTTTTTCTGGTGCAAAAAATCGCGAGACGAAATCGAAGCCTTCGTCGCCCGGCGCCGTGGCGATGCAGCCCCAGATGCCGATGTCGCGCATCACCCGGCCAATATCGCCAGGATCCTTGATGGCGCGAATGTCGCGCGCGTTTTGCCAGATCGCCATGACATAGCGGCCTTTGAGAACTTCAGTTGGCGGGGTGGTTCCGAGCGCGTTGCCGATGGATTTTGCGAAACCGGATGGGCCTTCGAACGGTGAAACCGGATCGGATGGTAGCGACATGACAAGCTGGCTCTTCTCGCCACGCTCGACTGTCAGCGTGCCGGAACGCGTCTGGAAATCGACGCGCGAGAGCGCAGGATCGAGCGTGTTGAAGATCACGGAGGCGCTCGCGAGCGTGGCATGCCCGCAAAGATCGACTTCGCTTTCCGGCGTGAACCAGCGCAGATCGTATTTGCCCGGCGCGGTTTTCACGAA
>DASZML010000171.1:0-4105 GCA_035551875.1 Rhizomicrobium sp. | reverse complement strand
GCGATTGGGGCTACGACGTCTCGGATTTCGACGGCATCCATCCCGATTACGGAACGCAAGCCGATTTCGACAACCTGTTGGCTGAAGCGCACAAGCGCGGTCTGAAGGTTCTCACCGATGAAGTGCTGGCGCACACATCGGACGAGCACGCGTGGTTTCTGGACAGCTTGAAGAAGGGCGAGAAGTCCGACTGGTATGTGTGGGCCGATCCGCAGATCGACGGCACGGTGCCGAACAACTGGCTCTCGGCGTTTGCCGGCGCGGCGTGGGCGTACCAGCCGGCACGGCGGCAGTACTATCACCACAAATTCCTGCGTCAGCAGCCGAAGCTGAACTGGCGCAACCGCGAGGCAAAAGCGGCGGCGCTAGCCGTGCTGGATCATTGGCTGAAGCGCGGCGTGGACGGCTTCCGGCTCGATGTGGCCAACGCTTATCTCCATGACGCCTCGTTGACCGACAATCCGCCGGTGCCGATGGAACAGCGCACGCCGCATAGCTGGGCGCACGCGCCCAATCTCCAATTCCACTATCACGACAGTAACTTGGTAGAAGAAATTGATGTTCTGGATGAGATTCGCCGTACGGTCGATGCCCATCCAAACCGCTTCGTGATGGGCGAGTTCTCGGAGGAACCAGAGCGGTGCGGCTGCTTCGCGTCGTCCGATAAGGGGCTGCACTCCGGCTACAGCTTTCCGCTGCTCGAAGCGCGCAAGCTGGAGCGCGGCTTCATCCTCGACCACTTCGCGATGCTCGCGCGGCACGAAGGCCACTGGCCGTCGGTGGCGTTCTGCAATCACGACATCATGCGGACGCGAACCCGTTTCGGCGGCAAAGACGCCCCGATGGCACTTGCGAAAATGACGTTCGCGCTGCTGCTGTCGCTCAAAGGGACGGCGTTGATCTATCAGGGCGAAGAGCTTGGCTTGCCACAAGCCGACGTGCGGCGCGATCAACTGCGCGATCCTGTGGGCGATCTCTATTACCCCTACACGTTTGGCCGCGATGGGTGCCGCACACCGATGCCGTGGGATGCGTCGAAGCCCAATCTTGGTTTTGGAACGGGCACACCGTGGCTTCCGGTGTCGCCGTTGCACAAGCCGCTCGCGGTTTCCGAACAAGAGAGCGATGGACGGTCGATGCTCGCCTATGCGCGCGCCTTCATCGCTGGCCGCAAAAAGAGCGAAGCGCTGACTCTAGGCGAAATCGAATTGCTCGATGCGCCAGCGCCGCTGCTCTCATTCACGCGAACGCATGGTAGCGAGCGCGTCCTGTGCGTTTTCAACATGAGCCGTGAGATTGCGGTATTCACAGGCGAAACCGGAACGGCGTTGCCGCTTGGCAGTGGCGAAACGATGATTAGCGCAGGCCGCCTCGATCTCGCGCCTTACGCGGTTTATCTAGCTGCTCTCTGACGCATCGAAAGCTGCCAACACCGCTTCTATCGGCAACAGAACGCAGCGGTGCCGGGTGCGGTGATCGACTGCGCCCTCAAACGCCGCATAAGCCTCGAAGGGCGGCTTTGGCGCGCCGGATTTCGTCACCAGCATTTGCGCGACATCGTTCGCGAGTGCTTCCACATCCTCGCGCGTTGCACCCTTGAGCGATTGCCCCAGGATCGACGCGGAAGCCTGCGTCAGCACGCAGGCCTTCGCATCATGCGCGACGGCGATGATGCTGCCGCTGTCATCGATCGTCAGTTCCACGCTCACCTTATCGCCGCACGTCGGATTCTGCGCGGTGGCGGTGATATGTGGGCCGGAGAGATGACCTGTGCCGGTCGCATCGGCGGCGAGACGGAGTATCTCCTTGCGATAAAGCGGATCGCTCATCGCGCGCGATACGCCTCCAGCGCCTGTGGCGTGTCGATGTCGGTGAGCGGCGCGTCGTCGTCCGCTTCGACCTCGCACACCAACTCGCCATACATGCCGATCAAGTTTCGCGCCCCAACATCGCCTTCGATTGCCAACATCTCCGGAAAGAAACGTCTGGCCCAAAGCACGGGATTGCCCTGTTTTCCATGGCGGGTCGCGACGCAGATCGCGCGGTCTTCTACCGGATCGAAGGCGGCAATCAGCTTGTCGATGAGAGCTGGAGATACGCCGGGCATGTCCCCCAAAAGGATCATCGCGCCATCATAATCGGCGGGCACAGACTTAATCCCCAACCGCAACGATGTGCTCAAACCTTTTGAGAAATCTGGATTATCTCGGAATTGAATATTTAGGCCGCGGACAGTTTCTCGAACAGCTTCGCTATTATTTCCAGTAACTACAATCACCAGACCGGCCTGGCTCGCGATCGCCGCGTCGACGACATTACGAACCATCGGCTTGCCATTCACGTCCGCCAGCAACTTGTTCGACCCCATGCGCGACGACATTCCCGCGGCGAGCACGACAGCGGCAATCTTCGGCGCGCGAGACACTGCGAGGGGTTCGTCACGCGGCTGTGGCCGGCTTGGGATTTCCATCAGCAACCCGCCGACACCCATCGCCGCGATTTCCTTGCGGCCGATCGGCAATCCCGCTGCCATCCGCCACAAAACGAAGTCGAAACCGTTGAGCTTCGGCGAGCGCGCACATCCTGGAAGGCCGACGACTTTTGCATCGCCGAGTGTGCCGATTAGAAGCAGATTGCCTGGATCGACCGGCATGCCGAAATGCTCGATGCGTCCGCCCGCGATCTCCAGCGCAGCCGGGATGACATCGCGGCGATCCGTGATGGCGCTGGCGCCGAATATGAGGATCGGATCGCAGCCTGTTTTTTTTGCCTCGCTGATTGCTGCGGCCAGCGCTTCAGGTTCGTGCGACACGCGACGCTCGAAAACCAATAAGGAACCGACGGCGTTCAAGCGTGCTTCGATGGCTGTCCTGTTCTTGTCGAGCAGCGACTCTTTCAGGCCCGGTGTCGATGTCGAAATGAGTGCGGCTCTGTGCGGCAGGAAGGGCGACAGTTTCAGCGCGCCGTTTGCCAGCAGCAGTTCAGCTTTTTCAACGGCCTCTTTGGGCGCAGCGAAGGGTATGATTTTCACCGTCGCCAGCATCTGTCCCGGCGTGACGGCTGTGTAAGGAGCCAGCGTCGCGAGCGTGACAGCTTCGTCGACGGCGTTCACCGCGTCGATCTGGGCGGCATCTACGACCAGAACGCCTCCGGCGGTCGCATAAAGATTTGCGCGTCCCGTGAATGCCGCCCCGGCACGGATACCGGGACCGGTCAGTTTGGATGCGATGTGTGCTGCCGCTTCGTCCTCGGGAATGTCGTTCGCTTCCAGTCTTGCGACGGAAAGAGAACCGATGTTTTCCTGCAGAAGCAGAGCCAGGTCGTCGTCGCTGAGTACACGGCCCTTGCGATAAAACTTTCCGCCCACGCGCACGCCATGCGCAAGGATGGCGCCGCGCGCGTCACGCAGCGGAACGGTCTCGAATAGCATTGGGAGAGCTTACGCGTTCGCGGCATCGCGCGGCAAACACAAGCGCGCACGCAATCCACTTTCGCCGCGGTTTTCCAACTCGATGGATCCGCCATGGCCTTCGGCAATCGCCTTCACGAGCGTAAGGCCAAGACCTGATCCGCCCGTTTCGGAGCTACGCGATGTCTCCAGCCGCACGAAAGGCTCGAACACGCGCGCGCGATCGGCCTCCGCGATGCCGGGGCCTTCGTCGTCGACATCAATTTCGTAGAATTCTGGTGTTGCCTTGAGACTCACATTGGCGCTCTTGCCGTAGGCGATAGCGTTTTCGATGAGATTGCGCACCGCGCGGCGAATTTCGCTGGGCCGGCACATGTAGGGTGCCGCTTCATGCGACGTCCAGGTGACGGGCATATCGAGCTCTTCGAGATCGGCGCAGACGCTTTCAATGAGCGCCGCGAGATCGGCTTTGCGCATCACTTCCCAGCCTGCGCCGCGCGCCGCGGAGAGCACCGCTTCGGTGAGATCCTGAAGCTCCTCCAGATTTCGCTGCAGCCTTTCGCGCACCTCTTCGTCGCTGATAAATTCCGCGCTGATGCGCATCGCGGTTATCGGCGTGCGCAGATCGTGGCCCACAGCGGACAATAGTTGCCGCTGTCGGGTCAGCGTTTTCTGCAAGCGATCGGTCATGACGTT
>DASZML010000170.1:0-2298 GCA_035551875.1 Rhizomicrobium sp. | reverse complement strand
GATTGAAAATGAAAATACCTGGAAGCCCAACTATCCCAGAACTAATAACTGAAAATCGAGAGCCATATTACGACGCATTGGAAAAAGCAGATTCGTGCCCGGAAAATCCAGACATCGGACTGAAAGACATGGAAAAGTTGCTCGAAAGGCTATTAGCCAGACAGTTGCTAACCGTGGTAAGCGAAGCATCCGGGAATAGCTACTCAAGATAGTCTCGAATAGCTAACCGCGCGCCATCAGCAACGCGTCGCCCACCAGTTCCTGCAACAGTTTCGTGCGCGGATAAGGCGTGCCGGTGTATTGCCGGAAGCCCTCGGCGTAACCCACGCCGAAGCGTGCGCCCTGCTTCTTCGTCCACGCTTCCATCGAGCCCATGTAGTCGTCGATACCGTGCTGCTTCAGCACCCAGCTTCGCTGGCTGTCATGGCATGCGAGCATGTCGGCCTTGCGCGCAAATGTCGTTTCGACATTCACCGCAAAATCCGGAACGATCTTTACGCCGCCGCGGTCGCGGCCTTCGATGGGATCGCAGAAATACAGATGCGGGATCGCGGGCAAAGGTTTCGCGCCGCCCGGCTCGTAATTGGGCACCGGCGCGGCGAAACAGGCGTCGCGCACCAGCACGCTCGTCGCTTCGTGATCGGGATGATAATCGGCGGCCGATGCGGTGATGACGATGTCCGGCGCGAGGCCGCGCAGCACCTCCGTCACCATGCGCCGCGTCGGATCGTCGTTGAACACGCACAGATCCGGAATTCCGAGGCAGACAAAATCGGCGCCAATCAGCGATGCCGATCGCGCCGCCTCGCCCGTGCGCACGCGCGCCGTCTCGTCATTGTCCATCACGGTCGATCCGCAATCGCCTGCGGTCATCGTCGCCAGCGTGATGCTATGTCCGCGCTCCGCCAGCAGCGCGAGCGTTCCCGCGCAGAGTGTTTCGATGTCGTCGGGATGGGCGTGTATGGCGAGGATATGGGTCATGGTGATGCAGCGTAGCGCGGTTTTGCAGCGTCGCCCAAAGCCCGGGCCATTCCCCCATCAGTGATGCGATTCGCGGCGCCCGAACATGGGCGGTGGCCAATGGAGCGTTATGCCGATTCCGCGCTGGTCGATTGCCGAAACGCGCCTATGATCCGCACGAACTGACACACACCCTGTCTATAAAAACCAACAACATTTCCGAGGGGAAACATCATGCGCAAAATCGCTCTCGCCGCCTTTGCCGCCACGCTGCTCGCGACGACGGCCCACGCCAACCCGGTGCTGATGATCTCCATCGACGGATTGCGGCCGCTGGATGTGATCGACGCGGACAAGCGTGGCCTGGCCGTCCCCAATCTTCGCGCCTTCATGACGGACGGCACTTACGCGATGGGCGTGAAGAACGTGCTGCCCACCGTCACCTATCCCGATCACACCACGCTCATCACCGGCGTGTGGCCGAATGTGCATGGCATCGGCAACAACGTGAAATTCGATCCGCTCGGCAAGAATTATGACGGCTGGTACTGGTACACGAGCGACATCAAGGTGCCGACGCTGTGGGACGCGGTGCATGCCGAACATAAAATCGTCGCGAGTCTCGACTGGCCGGTGAGCGTCGGCGCCACATCTGTCGATTACAACATTCCGGAATACTGGCGCGCCTTCAACCTGGACGATGTGAAACTGTTGCGCGCGCTCACCACGCCCGGGCTCGCCGATCAGCTCGAGAAGACGGTCGGCATGAAAGAGATGGCGATGTTCGCCGAGACGCCGGCCTCGGATGTCGCGCGCGCGAAATTCGCCGCGGCGATGATCCAAAGCGAGCATCCCGAATTCATGACGGTGCATCTGGTCAGCGTCGATGGCACGCAACATGAATTCGGCCCCGGCACGCCCGAGGCGCACAAGGCCATCGAGACGGTGGACGGCGCGGTGGGCGAACTCGTCGCGGCCGCGCGCAAAGCCGAGCCCGATCTCGTCGTTGCCATCGTGTCCGATCACGGTTTCGCCCCGGTCGAGCACGATGTGAATCTGATGGTGCCGTTCGTGAAAGCCGGTCTCGTGACGATCGATCCGCACACGCAGAAAGTGACGGATTGGAAAGCCGAACCGTGGGATGCCGGCGGATCGGAAGCGGTGGTCTTGAAAGATCCAAACGATGCGGCGCTGCATGCGAAAGTCGCCGCGCTTCTGAACAAGCTCGCCGCCGATCCGAAGAACGGCATCGCGGAAGTGATCGACAAGCCGCAGATCGACGCCAAAGGCGGCGCGGTGGAAGCCGCGTTCTGGGTGGACTTCAAGCTCGGCTATGAA
>DASZML010000169.1:0-1757 GCA_035551875.1 Rhizomicrobium sp. | reverse complement strand
TGCGCTGCCGGCGAATATGGGACCGCTGATGCGGTTTCTCGCACGCGGCACGCACTATCTGTTCTATTTTCTGATCATCGCCATTCCATTGTCTGGATGGCTGCTGGTTTCGGCGTCACCGACCGGAATCCCGACCATGTATTTCGGGCTCTTCCAATGGCCCAACCTGCCCTTCTTCAACGGCATGTTGCGCGTGGACAAAGTGAACTACCGCGAGACCTTTGCGACTGCACACATTGTGATGGCTTACCTCACAATCGCCTTACTGTTCCTGCATGTGGCCGCCGCGCTGTTTCACCAGTTCATCCGCCGCGACAATGTTTTGCGGCGTATGTGGTTTGGAACCGACGTGGAGAGTGTTGGACGATGAAACGATTTCTGCTGACGGCTGCCTTCGTTCTTGCCGTCACACCGGCTTTGGCCGCGCATTGGAATGTCGATACCGCCAGGAGCAAGCTTGGTTTCACCGTGAACTGGAGCGGCGAGCCGTTCGTGGCGACGTTCCACACATGGAAAGCCAATATCGATTTCGATCCCGCCGATCCGGCGCACGCCCATGTACTGGCCAGCATCGATCTCGCCAGCGAGGCATCGGACACGCAAGACAATGACGACGGGCTCAAAGGCCCACAGGGATTCGACGCGGCGAAGTTTCCCTCCGCGCAATTCGAGGCCAACGGTTTCAAGCCGTTGGGACACGGCAAATATCTCGCCAATGGCAAATTGACCCTGCACGGCGTAACGAGATCTGTACCACTGACCTTCACCCTGGCGATCAACGGCAACAGCGCGCGCGCGACCGGCACAGCGCCGCTGATGCGCACCGATTTCGGCATCGGCCAAGGCGAATGGGCCAACGCCACGACCATCGCACACGAAGTGACGGTCAATCTCGATCTGGTGGCGGTCAAAGCGCGTTAGTCCACCGGACGCCATGATGCGCTAGACTGTCCGGCGATGAGTACTACGCTTGCCAATATCCGCCCTGCCGACCCCGCCGCCATCGCGCGCGCGGGCGAAATTATTCGTTCCGGCGGCCTCGTGGCGTTTCCGACCGAGACGGTCTACGGGCTCGGTGCCGATGCGACCAACGATCGCGCCGTGGCAGCCATCTTCGCGGCGAAAGGCCGGCCGACTTTCAATCCGTTGATCGTGCATGTGGCCAATCTGGCGGCCGCCGAGCGGCTGGTCGAATTCACGCCTGTCGCGCGTGAACTCGCTGCGAAATTCTGGCCCGGCGCATTGACGCTGGTATTGCCGCGAAAAACCAATTCGCCGGTGTCGCTTCTGGCGAGCGCAGGGCTCGATACGATTGCGGTTCGCGTTCCAGCCCATCCGGTCGCGCAATCGCTACTTGCCGCTGCCAGGACGCCTATCGCAGCACCGAGCGCAAACGCATCGGGACGCATCAGTGCGACAACGGCGAAGCATGTTGAAGATGAGTTGCGCGACAAGGTGGATCTCATCTTGGACGGTGGACCGGCATCCCTCGGTATCGAATCCACCGTGATTGGGTTCGATGGCGATAGAGCCGTGTTGCTTCGCCCCGGTGGCGTTCCGCGCGATGAAATCGAAGCGATTGCCGGCAAGCTTGCCGTTCCAAAAGATGGGACGATTGCCTCTCCCGGGCAACTCGAGAGTCACTACGCGCCGAACGCACGTTTACGGCTCAACGCAGCAAATGTCGGCGCAGGCGACGCCGTGCTCGCTTTTGGTCCGCACCCGCTTTCCGGCGCACGAACGACACGAAACTTGAG
>DASZML010000168.1:0-2602 GCA_035551875.1 Rhizomicrobium sp. | reverse complement strand
CCGGCGTAAACATCGTGGCGTCTGTCATTCTCTGCGTGGCAGGGGTGGCGCTGGGACATTTCCTCGCTGCACAACTCAACGCGCACGAAGTTCAGGTCGCGCAAATACCGATTGAAGAAGAATCCAACATCGGTGACGTTTAGCTTTCCTGCCGCTTGGCACGAAGCTTTGCCCAGTAGTCGAGACGCTTGCCGATCTCACGTTCAAAACCGGTGTCGCGCGGCGTGTAGAAATTTTGACGGTCCATATCGTCAGGAAAGTAATTCTGGCCGGAGAAGCCTTCCTCAGCTTCATGATCGTATTCATAACCTTTGCCGTAGCCGAGATTCTTCATCAGCTTTGTTGGCGCGTTCAGAATGTGGGCCGGTGGCATGAGCGAGCCGTGTTCCTGCGCGGAACGTTTCGCAGCGCCGAGTGCGGTATAGACCGCGTTCGATTTCGGCGCACTGGCAAGATAGATCACGGTCTGCGCCAGCGCGATTTCGCCTTCAGGACTTCCGAGAAAATCGTACACGTCCTTCGCGGCGAGCGCCTGAACAACTGCCTGTGGATCAGCGAGACCGATGTCCTCGATGGCGGCGCGCACAAGGCGGCGCACGATATAGAGCGGCTGTTCGCCGCCCGCCAGCATCCGTGCCAACCAATAAAGCGCTGCATCTGGATCGCTGCCGCGGATCGACTTATGCAGCGCGGAAATGATGTTGTAGTGCTCTTCCCGGCTTTTGTCGTACAGCGGCATCCGGCGTTGCACGGCGGCAGTCAGACCGGCGCTGTCGAGCGGCTTCACGATTTTGAGAGCAGCGACCTCTTCCGCCAGATTGAGCAGATAGCGCCCGTCACCGTCAGCCATCGCGCGCAAGGTCTGACGAGCATCGTCGGTCAACTTGAGAGGTTCACCATAGTGCGCTTCGGCACGCTGGAGCAGCGTTTCGAGCGCGGCATCATCGAGGCGGCGCAATACCAGCACCTGCGTACGCGACAGCAACGCACCGTTCAGTTCGAACGATGGATTTTCCGTCGTCGCGCCGACAAGAATGACCGTTCCATCTTCGACCACCGGCAAGAATGAATCTTGCTGGCTACGGTTGAAACGATGGATTTCGTCGACGAAGAGAAGCGTGCCTTGGCCAATCCGGCGACGCTGGCGTGCAGCCTCAAAAGTCTTCTTGAGATCGGCAACGCCGGAGAATACCGCCGAAAGCTGTTCGAAATGCAATTTGAATTGCGTCGAGAGCAATCGCGCAATCGTTGTCTTACCGGTGCCCGGTGGTCCCCAAAAAATGATCGAATGCGCGCGGCCTTGCGCCACCATCCGGCCAATCGGTCCTTCCGGTCCGATCAGGTGATCTTGGCCGACAACTTCGCTCAGCGCTTTCGGGCGCAACCGGTCCGCCAACGGACGCGGCGCATCGTCAGCCAAACCACCGGCTTCAAACAGATCGGACATACGTCAGCTTAACGCAAATCGTGCTCAACCGCCCACGTTCAAGTTGAGGCGGCGACCACCGCGTTCTACGACCATCGACCATTGCTGGGCGCTGCCGAGCGCATGAATCAATTCGTTTACGCTGCCAACGGCCGTGCCGTTGATCTCGCGAATGATGTCGCCGGGCTGGAACCCGTAGTTGGCCGCGATAGAGCCAGCCGCGACCTCCACGACCGCCACGCCTCTCGCTGTGAAACTGACCTGCAGATCCATCGCAGCGGCGGGCGAAAGGTTCTCGACCTTTGCGCCCGTCATGGGATTACGTCCGGAAACCGTCGTCAGCTGGCGCGGCGGATTTTCCGACGGCACCGCAAGCGTAGCCTCGACATCGCGCTGCTTGCCGCCGCTCGAGACGTGCAGCTTCACGACATCGCCTGCCTTGTGTGTAGCGACGCGGTAGTTGAGGCCCTGCATGTCGTCCACTTCGGTGCCATCGACCGACAGGATCACGTCGCCGGCACGAAGCCCTGCGTTCGCGACCGGACCGTTGGGATACACGCTTTTCAGTACGACTCCGCCGGGTCGCGAGAGGCCCAATGCGGGCGCCATCTCGGCAGTCACCGGCTGACCATCTGCACCGACCCAGGCGAGTTTTATTCCACCGCCAAGCGCCCCTTCGACGACACGTCGTGCGAGGTTCGCCGGAATCGCAAAGCCGATGCCAATGGACTCGCCACTGCGCGAGAAGATCGCTGTGTTGATCCCGGCGAGACGACCGTCGGTCGTCACCAATGCGCCACCAGAATTGCCCGGATTGATCGCGGCGTCTGTTTGAATAAAAAACTGATAGTCGGATGCCGACACTTGCGTACGCGCAAGAGCGGAGACGATACCCATCGTCACAGTTTGTCCGACGCCAAAGGGATCGCCGATGGCGAGCACTAGGTCGCCGACATTGAGCCGATCGCTGTCCCCGAACGGAATGGTGGGCAGCTGCTCGCCCTTTGTGTCGATCTTCAGCACCGCGAGATCAGTATGGCTGTCCGCGAGTAAAACCTTCGCGGTGTATTCGCGCTTATCGGCCAGAGCCACGACGATGTTCTGTCCACCTTCGATGACGTGGTTGTTGGTCAGAATGATGCCATCGCCACGCACGATTACACCGGAGCCTAACGA
>DASZML010000167.1:0-3048 GCA_035551875.1 Rhizomicrobium sp. | reverse complement strand
GCAGTCGTCACGCGCTTGCCCGCGCCAAAAGGTAATCGCGATGCGCCGCTGAAAGCGTTGCTCGTCGATAGCTGGTACGACGCATATCTCGGCGTCGTCGTTCTGGTTCGCATCATCGATGGCGAGCTGAAGAAGGGTCAGAGAATCCGCATGATGGCCGCGAACGCCTATTATCAGGTGGAACGCGTCGGCGTGTTCACGCCCAAGCAGGTGATGATGGACTCGCTTGGCCCCGGGGAAATCGGCTTCATCACCGCACAGATCAAGGAAGTCGCCGACACGCAGATCGGCGACACGATTACCGACGAGCGCAAAGGCACAGCGGAAGCGTTGCCCGGATTCAAACCCGCGCAACAGGTGGTGTTCTGTGGATTGTTTCCGGTCGATGCCGCGCAGTTCGAAGATTTGCGCAACGCGCTCGGCCGTCTGCACTTGAACGATGCCAGCTTCACTTACGAGATGGAAACGAGCGCCGCGCTGGGCTTCGGATTCCGCTGCGGCTTCTTGGGATTGCTGCATCTGGAAATCATCCAGGAAAGGCTCGAGCGCGAATTCAATATTGATCTCATCGCGACCGCGCCGAGCGTCATCTATCGCTTGCACATGAATGACGGCACGATGAAGGAGCTGCACAATCCCGCAGACATGCCGGATGTGACACGCATCGCCTTTATCGAAGAACCGTGGATCAAGGCGACGATCCTGGTGCCCGACGACTATCTCGGTGCCGTGCTGAAACTTTGCGAAGACCGCCGCGGTCGCCAAGTTGAGCTTACCTATGCAGGTAACCGCGCGATGGTCATTTACATGCTGCCGCTAAACGAAGTGGTGTTCGATTTTTACGACCGTTTGAAATCGGTGAGCCGCGGCTACGCCAGCTTCGATTATCACATCGAAGAATATGAGGAGGGCGATCTGGTGAAGATGTCGATCCTCGTCAATGACGATCCGGTCGATGCGCTATCCATGATCGTGAACCGGGCGCGCGCCGAAGGCCGTGGCCGCGCGATGTGCGAGAAGCTGAAAGAGCTGATTCCACGCCACCTCTTCAAGATTCCAATTCAAGCGGCCATCGGCGGCAAGGTGATTGCGCGCGAAACGCTATCTGCTCTGCGCAAAGACGTGACCGCGAAATGTTATGGCGGCGATATTAGCCGTAAGCGCAAACTCCTCGACAAACAGAAAGAGGGCAAGAAACGAATGCGCCAGTTCGGCAAGGTGGAGATTCCGCAGGAAGCCTTCATCGCCGCTCTGAAGATGGATCAGGACTAATCCTGCCATTTGGATTCCGCGCTCGCACCCGTTAAGGAGGCGCCGCATGACAGCAACGGTCGCCATCGTCGATTACGGATCTGGCAATCTGCGTTCCGTGCAGAAGGCGCTGGAGCGGGTGACCGCGGAAAACGCAACCGGGCAATCCGTCGTTGTTACTGCCGACTCCGACGTCGTTGCGAACGCCGAGCGCATCGTGCTTCCAGGCGTCGGCGCGTTCGCCGATTGCATGAATGGCCTCAACGGTGTTCCGGGCATGGTCGATACGCTGCGTGATGCGGTGCTAAAGCGCGGCGCGCCCTTTCTGGGCATCTGTGTAGGCATGCAGCTGCTCGCCGATGTTGGCCACGAGTTTGGCGATCACGACGGACTTGGATGGATTGGCGGCGAAGTCGTGAAAATCACGCCTTCCGAACCGGCGCTGAAAGTTCCGCATATGGGCTGGAACGAACTCAATATCGTGAGGCCGCATGCGCTGCTTGCGCGTATCCCCGCTAAAGGCCATGCGTACTTCGTGCATTCCTATCATCTTCGCGCCAAAAATCCGGACGACGTTCTGGCCACGACCGACTACGCGCAAACACTCACCGCAATGGTCGGGCGCGACAACATCGCGGGAACGCAATTCCATCCTGAGAAGAGCCAGGCCGTTGGGTTGGCACTTTTGGGGAATTTCCTGAGATGGAGGCCGTGACGGGTTTTCTCGCTAGTCTCACTTCGTCATTGCCCGGCTTGTCCAGGCAACCCATTTTGTTTTTCGGAAAAGGAGATTTGGGTCGCCCGCATAAAGTGGGCGATGACGGAATATGGGTTTAATTCTCTTCCCCGCGATTGATCTGAAAGATGGCCAATGCGTGCGGCTAAAACGCGGCGCGATGGAGGATGCAACCGTGTTCAACACAGATCCGGCTGCGCAGGCGAAAGCCTTCGCCGACGCCGGATTCCAGTGGCTGCACTGCGTGGATCTGAACGGGGCGTTCGATGGGCGCTCAACCAATGCCGATGCGATCAAGGCGATCCGCGCGGCCATCAATCTTCCCATTCAGCTTGGGGGCGGCATCCGCGACCGCGCCGGGATCGAGGGCTGGCTCGAGGCCGGTATCAGCCGGATCATCCTCGGCACCGCAGCGCTCAAAAATCCGGCGCTAGTAAAGGAGGCCGCCCGCACCCATCCGGGAAAGATCGCGGTCGGAATCGACGCCCGCGACGGCAAAGTCGCGGTCGAAGGCTGGGCCGAAGTCTCGCAACTGGACGTTGCCGCGCTTGCCGCCCGGTTCGAGGATGCTGGAGTGGCAGCAATCATCTTTACGGACATTGCCCGGGACGGGATGCTTCAAGGCGTAAACGCCAAGGCGACCGCCGCGCTGGCAAAGCAGACGAAGATTCCAATCATTGCGTCCGGTGGCGTCGCGGGAATCGAAGATCTGGAAGCGCTGGAGCAGACTCGCGAACCCAACATCTCGGGGGTCATCATTGGCCGAGCATTGTACGACGGACGCATCGATCCGAAGGCCGCGCTAAGTCTCGCGAATACGCATTAACCCCTGTGAACCTAAATGTGGATTGCTTGTGTATAAAAGGGCTTATCAGCGCTTGTTCAGGCGATGGATGATGTCGTCTAGCTGCTCAAGCGTCTTGTAGTGGATCCGAAGCTCCCCGCCCTTCGCTGCCTTGTCGATGATCTGAACCTTAAGACCCAACAGGTTGGAAAGATTGGACTCTAATGCTTCGATGTCGGGGTCCGGTCCCGAACGGCGTTTGGCCTTGCCCGATTTA
>DASZML010000166.1:0-7886 GCA_035551875.1 Rhizomicrobium sp. | reverse complement strand
ATCATAGGAAATCGGGCTGGGCTATTTGCCCTTTGGCTGCCCATGCAATCGCACCTTCCAGGCGATCATTGCCCCAAAACAATTCCTTGCCGACAGTGAAGCTGGGTGCGCCGAAAACACCGCGGGCGATGGCATCGTCGGTTTGTGTTTTCAGCGCGGCTTTGATCTCGGGCGAATTGGCATCGGTCCATGCCTGCTGCGGATCGCCACCCACGCGCTTGACGAGCGAGCGCAGCAGATCGTCATCGGCGATGTCGCGCTCTTCGCCGAAATTCGCCGTGAACACCGCGCGCGTAAAGGCGGCCGTCCATCCGTCTTTCTCGCCCGCGAGCGCAAGGCGCGCGGCTTTCAATCCGTTTTGCGGAAAGCGGAAGGGCGGAAGTTTCAGCGGCAAGTTTTCCTTCGCACAGATGCGCTCCAGATCGCGCCACATGTACGCGCCCTTCACCGGATAGATGTTGAACGGCGAGTCGTTCCAGCCTTGCGCGCCGAAGATTGGGCCGAGCAGGAACGGCCGCCACCGCACCGCAACGCCGGCCGCATCTGCCAGCCGCTCGATCCGCATGGCGGCGGGGTAGGAGTAGGTGCTCGCGAATTCGAACCAGAAGTCGATCATGGGCTAATATAGAAGAAAAACGGACTCACGCGGAGGCGCGGAGACGCGGAGGAAAAATGATTCACGCGGAGACGCGAAGGGTAACTGCGTAAGTCGGGCAGGTCGGGGGCGTGTTTCAGAAATTTCGCCGGAAGAATCGGCGCGCTTTGCGCGCCAAACCAACCGGCGCCTCCGGGCGCTTTCACTATCCAATTTCAGCTCAAACTCCGCGTCTCCGCGCCTCCGCGTGAGACTTACAACTCTGCGGCTCTGCGCCTCTGCGTGAGTCAATTTTATGCTTGACCAAAGTGCCGAATGTTCCTATTATGTTCTTAGGATTATAGGCATTCACAGGTAGGCGCGATTCTGTGGGTTGAGAGGGATTTTGCCGTGACTTCAAAGCTCTGGGCCGGTTCTCGCGAATTTCAGTTGAGGATAGCTCTGTGGACAACGGGGGAGGGATCTGAAAACCAACAAACGAATGCTGCCGCTGCCTCGAGCCACAACATCTGGGTAGAGGAAGAGATGAACGGGGGAAGGGGGAGGGGTGATCGCGATTCCTCAAAACAAGTCATGGTGCAGGAAGGAAAGGCGAACACCACAGATAGCAAAGCCGCTGCGCGGCAATTGGCCTTCGGCAATCCGGATGCGCTCTGCTAGGTAGCGAAGAGAGTAAAATCGGGAGCCGCTTCGTGCCGGCGAAGGTCAAGAAAGTGGTGCTCGCCTATTCGGGCGGGCTGGATACGTCGGTCATCCTGAAGTGGCTGCAGACGGCTTATGGCGCGGAGGTTGTCACCTTCACCGCCGATCTGGGCCAAGGCGGCGAGATCGAACCGGCGCGCGCGAAGGCGGTGACGTTGGGAATCAAGCCGGCGAACATCTTCATCGAGGATGTGCGCGAAGAATTTGTGCGCGATTACGTCTTTCCGATGTTCCGCGCCAATGCGTTGTACGAAGGGGTCTATCTGCTCGGCACCTCGATCGCGCGACCTCTGATCGCCAAGAAACAGATCGAGATTGCGGAAAAAGTCGGCGCCGATGCTGTGGCGCATGGCGCAACCGGCAAGGGCAACGATCAGGTTCGCTTCGAGCTTGCTTATTATGCGCTGAAGCCGGATGTGAAAGTGATCGCGCCGTGGCGCGAATGGGATCTTACCAGCCGCACCAGACTGATCGAATTCGCCGAGGCGCATCAGATTCCGATTTCGAAGGACAAACGCGGTGACGCGCCGTTCTCGGTCGATGCGAACCTGCTGCACTCGTCGTCGGAAGGCAAAGTGCTGGAAGACCCGGCGGTGGAACCGGACAGCATCGTCTATCAGCGCACCATCGATCCGAAGGATGCGCCGGATAAGGAAACCGTGGTCGAGATCGGTTTCGAAAAGGGCGATGCGGTTTCGGTCGATGGCAAAAAGCTTTCGCCGGCTTCGCTGCTGACGGCGTTGAACGAGTTGGGCCGCGCCAACGGCATCGGCCGTCTCGATCTGGTGGAGAACCGTTTCGTTGGCATGAAGTCGCGCGGTGTCTATGAGACGCCGGGCGGTACGATCTTGCTGACGGCGCACCGTGCGATGGAGTCGGTGACGCTGGATCGCGGCGCGGCGCATCTGAAAGACGAATTGATGCCGCGGTATGCGGAGCTGATCTACAACGGCTTCTGGTTCTCGCCCGAACGCGAGATGCTGCAAGCGGCCATCGACAGGAGCCAGGAGATGGTCACGGGCTCGGTGACGCTGAAGCTCTACAAGGGCAATGTGATCGTGATTGGAAGGTCGTCGCGTTACTCCTTGTATTCGCAAGACTTGGTCACGTTCGAAGACGATGGTGGCGCTTACGATCAGAAAGACGCGGCAGGCTTCATTAAGCTCAACGCGCTCCGCTTGCGGACGCTCGCGATGCGCAAACGAAAGTCCGGCGAATGACCAAGCCGAATTCCGAGCAATTCGATGTCTGGAATGGGCAAGTCGGCCTCAAATGGGCGCGGCTCCAGGATCAGACCGATCTGATGCTCAACAACATCACCGATGCCTTGATGCCGTTCGCGGCAGCGAAACCCGGTGAGCATGTTCTGGATATCGGTTGCGGCTGCGGCACGACGACATTTCGCTTGCAGATGGAAGTCGGCTCCGGCGGCTCGGTTGCCGGCCTCGATATCTCCGCCCCGATGCTCGATGTCGCTCGCGCGCGTGCGCAAGCGATGCTGTCTGATGTGACATTCGTGGAGTCGGATGCATCCGTTCACGATTTCCAGCCCGTGTTCGATCTGGTGTTCTCACGCTTCGGCGTAATGTTCTTCGACGATCCAGTCGCGGCGTTTACGAACATCCGCAAAGCGCTGTCGCCGAAAGGACGCTTGGCTTTCGTTTGTTGGCGTCCGTTCAAGGAAAACGATTGGGCCTTCGCGCCTTATATCGCCGCGAAGCCGTTCCTTCCAGACCAACCGCCGGCAGACCCACACGCACCAGGACCGTTCGCGTTTGCCGACAGCGACCGCTTGAAAGACATTCTGACAAAGGCCGATTTCAACAACATTCGCATCGAGCCGCTCGACACGACCGCGAGCCTCGGCAAGACGGCGGCGGAAGCGGCAGCGGCTTCGCTGAATATCGGCCCCGTGTCGCGCGCCGCGAATGAGCTGCCAGAAGGCGAACGCGAGAAAGTGTGCGCCGCGATAGAAAAAGTGTTTGCAGATAAAGTGACAGCCGTCGGCGTTGCGCCGAAGGCCGCGTGCTGGTTGGTCGCCGCGACTATGTAATTTCGACTATTTGCTCTCGTCGGGCGGTGTGTCTTTCAGGATGCTGGAGCGCATCCAACCTTTGGTGCCGTTGTCGTTCACTTCGGCCCATTTGTCGGACAGCGCAATCATTGTCACCTTCTCGCCCTTGGCGAGTTTCTTGATCGCAGGCGAAGATGTGGACGGCACTGCGCGCAAATCCGAATTGTTGCGATGAACATACATCGTGCCGCTGGCAGGCTTCGCCGCCGCGACCACATCGGCACCGGCATCGGACTTGTTGGCGCGATGAGCATGCACCGCGCGCGGTTCCCTTGTGACGACCGGAATGTTTCCGGAATCGTCGTCGGCATCTTGGACGAGGGATATCGACGAGGCTGTCGTTGATTGTGCGGCGGTGCTGTGCGCGGGCGCAAACACATGCGGCAGCGGATGTCCCAAATATTTCCATCCTGCGAAAGCCAGCGCCGCAAGAAACAATCCAACGCCAATGCCGCTGCCGTGCGCGACGCCGAGTTTCTGCCGATAGGAAAGTCCGGTTCCCGGAACGCTGGCGTTGGTCGTCGCGCCGCGCGAACCGATGTTCACGTCCGCACCGCGGGGGCCGAGGCTTGTCGAAACACCGCCCTTACTGATGTTAAGACGAACCAATCCGGGAATGATGTTGAGAACGCGGTGAAACCGCCAACCCATTTGTACCCCCAGCGAGATTCAGTTCATCTGACAATATTCAACAGACGTCAAAGCAGCAATATCCGATTAGACATCGAGCGAAGCATAAAGCGCGTTATCCTGAATGAACTCGCGCCGTGGCTCGACAACCTCGCCCATAAGCTTAACGAAAAGATCGTCCGCTTCGTCGGCGTGCTCGACCTTTACACGCAGCAGCGTGCGAGCGTTTTCGTCCAACGTTGTTTCCCATAATTGCTCCGGGTTCATTTCGCCCAGGCCCTTATAGCGCTGCAGAGAGAGTCCCTTGCGGCCCCACTCGTAGATCGCGTCCAGAAGTTGGGTGGGCGATTTTACGTCACGCGTATCTTCTTTTCGCGCGAGACGCCCGGATTTCAGATATGTCGTCTGCAGTTCTGTCGCCATTTTGTCGAGCTTGCGTGCATCCGAACTGGCGATGAGTGCGCCATCGATAGCGAAGGCTTCTCGTACACCACGCACTTCGCGCCAAAACTTCAGGCCTCCGTCAGATGTCGGTTCGCCGTGCCATCCGCGCTCGCTCTCCTCGGAGAGGTGGTCGAGACGCTGTGCGATATAACCAGCGGCGGTCGCCGCCTTCTCTTTATCGCCAAGTATTTCCGGATTGAGCGCCCCTGCGATAGCAGCCTGCTCCAAAACGAAGCGCGGATATTGCGGTGGAAATCCGTCGAGTGCGGCAGCCACCGTCCGCGCCTGCGTTACGATAGCATCGAAATCCGCGCCACGGATGATCTCGCCCGAGTGCAGCGCCAGACTTGCTCCCTGCGATCCTTCACTGACGAGATAGTCTTGAAATTCGTGCTCATCCTTTAGGTAGCGTTCGCTCTTTCCCCGCGATGCCTTGTAAAGCGGCGGTTGTGCGATGAAAAGGTGGCCGCGATCGATGATTTCAGGCATCTGCCGATAGAAGAAAGTCAGTAGCAGCGTGCGAATATGCGCACCATCCACGTCGGCATCAGTCATGATGATGATCTTGTGATAGCGAAGTTTGTCCGCATTGAATTCTTCGCGACCGATACCGGTGCCGAGCGCCGTGATCAGTGACACGATGCTGTCGCTCGATAACATGCGATCGAAACGAACGCGCTCGATATTCAAAATCTTGCCGCGCAACGGCAGCACGGCCTGGTTTTCGCGATTGCGAGCCTGCTTGGCGCTACCGCCAGCGCTGTCGCCCTCGACGATAAATATTTCGCATTTGGAAGGATCGCGCTCCTGACAATCGGCGAGTTTGCCCGGGAGTGAAGCGCCATCAAGCACGCCTTTACGACGCGTGAGTTCGCGCGCCTTGCGGGCCGCTTCGCGCGCGGCGGCGGCCTCAACAACTTTTCCAACGACTGATTTCGCCTCAACGGGATGCTCCTCGAACCATCGGCCAAGGTTCTCCAACACTGCACCCTCGACGATGGGGCGCACCTCGGAGGAAACAAGTTTGTCTTTCGTTTGCGACGAGAACTTTGGATCGGGCACTTTGACCGAGAGAACACAGGTTAAGCCTTCGCGGCAGTCATCGCCGGTGAGTGCTACTTTTTCCTTTTTTTGGATACCGGAATCGTCAGCGTATTTCGTAACTACGCGCGTCAGCGCCGCGCGGAAGCCTGCCAAATGCGTACCGCCATCGCGTTGCGGGATATTGTTCGTGAAGCACAGCATGCTTTCGTGGTAGCTGTCGTTCCACATCATCGCGACCTCGACGGTGACACCTTCGCGTTCCGACGCGATCATGATTGGCGCGGGGATTAGCGACGTTTTCGCGCGGTCGAGATAGCGGACGAATTCGGCCAGACCGCCTTCGTAATGCAGCGCGACCTCTTTTTTCTCGACCCCGCGTTTGTCAGCAAGGATGATCGTTACGCCCGAGTTCAGGAATGCGAGTTCGCGCAGGCGATGTTCCAGCGTCGCGAAATCGAATTCCGTTTTGGTGAACGTCAGTGTCGACGGCAGGAAGGTAACTTCCGTGCCTTTTTTGCCTGGCACATCCCCCACGATTTTGAGCGGTGCGACGGCATCGCCATGCTGGAAGCGCATGTAGTGCTCTTTGCCGTTGCGCCAGATGCGCAGATCGAGAAATTCGCTGAGCGCATTGACGACGGAAACGCCCACGCCGTGCAAGCCGCCGGAGACCTTGTAAGCATTCTGCTCAAACTTACCACCGGCATGCAGCTGAGTCATGATGACTTCCGCAGCGGACACACCTTCGCCGGCATGGATGTCTGTCGGGATACCGCGACCGTTGTCATAGACAGTGCACGAACCGTCGGCGTTCAATGACACGTTCACCGCTGTGGCGTGGCCCGCGAGCGCTTCGTCAATCGCGTTGTCGACGACTTCATAGACCATGTGATGCAAGCCTGAACCGTCATCGGTATCGCCGATATACATGCCAGGGCGCTTGCGCACCGCATCCAGACCTTTCAGCACTTTGATGCTGTCGGCGCCATATTCATTTTCGTTGGGTGTGGCGGGTGAAGACATATCGGTCACTCTGAAATCAGCGCGGCTTGCGAGTCGGCGACTGCGAACAAGTCCGCTTTGGTTTTAAGGGGGAAAAACATCTCAATATCGGTGCCGGTCATCCAGGCTTGCGAGCCCAGCGCCAGAATTTCTTCGAACAACGCCGCGCGGCGCTTTGCATCAAGATGGGCTGCGATTTCATCCAGCAAAAGGATCGGTGCGCGGCCTTCTCTTATGTGGGAAAGCTCCCATGCATGCGCAAGCACGATGGCGATCAAAAGCGCCTTTTGCTCTCCGGTGGAACACTCGGCAGCGTCGGCGCGCTTTTGCACATGGCGAACCGCGAGATCGGATAGGTGCGGCCCGAATGTGGTGCGGCCTGCTTCGGCGTCGCGGATGCGACGGCGCGCGAAGTGTTCGCGAAATTCATTTGGCGGATTGGCGCATTCTGCGATCAAACCGTCGGCCTCGCCAGAGATCGCCAGTTGCGCCGACGGGAAAGCACCTGCGACGCCGCGTACTTCCAGAGCTTTGTTTAGTCGCTCAACCGTTTGCGCGCGGGATTGTGCGACCAACACACCCGCCTCACTCATTTCGGCTTCCAGCCCATCAAGCCAGGCTGGATCGCGCGGACCATACTTCAAAAGGCGCGCTCGCTCGCGCATTGCGGTCTCATAACGGATCGCGTTGCGGGCATGATCGGACTCGAAGCCGAAAACCAGACGATCAAGAAACTTCCGCCGGCCACTCGCGCTTTCAATGAACAAGCGATCCATTGCTGGCGTAAGCCACGCCATCTGAACAAGATCGGCGAGATCCGCAGTGTTGTTCGACGGCACGCCGTTCAAATGCACTTTGCGCCGCTCGCCACCACCGGGGCCAAGCGTTAGTCCCGTGCCGATTTCATAAGCTTCGTTTGCGCGCGAAATGGTGGCTGCGACCGCCCAAAGCGCATCGCTCCGCGGTGATGGTCCGTGCCGCGTATGATCGCCAAGTTTGGCGCCCCGCAATCCGCGACCGGGAGACAACAGCGATATTGCATCGAGAATGTTTGTTTTTCCAGCACCGTTCGGGCCTGCAAGCACGACAGGACGCCCACTCACTGCAATCTCTCCCCTCGGATAGGAGCGAAAGTTCGTCAGCAGCAAGCGCGTCACGGCGAGTTTTGCCCTAACGGCCGCAGGGGCACGTGAAATGTGCAGGTCGGCAGCGCCGTTCAAACTCACACCCGCATGGGCATGAGGACGTAAAGCGTGCGTGGATCTTCAGCGTCCTCAATGATGGTGGGTGAACCCGCATCGGCAAGCAGGAAGCGCACATCCTTACCTTCGAACTGGTTCGTGATGTCGAGCAGGTAGCGAGCGTTGAAACCGATTTCGATGGGCGATGCGCTAT
>DASZML010000165.1:0-5941 GCA_035551875.1 Rhizomicrobium sp. | reverse complement strand
CGATATACGGCAAAAAGCCGAGCAGAATGCCCATCGCTGTCTACGTCCGGATCCAGGAGAACCGGACTGCATCTGCTGCAGCCCGGCGGGATTCTTCTTGGTTTAGTGCGCCGGCGCGGAAGTCGCGCCCTTCTGTTTGGCTTGTGCGTAGAGCGTCCAGAGATGCGCGGCGCGCAGGCGGCCGGGCGAACCCGTTACTTGCCCAAGCGTGGCAACGCCCTGATCGTATTTTCCTTGCGCAACTTGCGCCATGCCGATGAGCACGTTGGCTTCACCTGGATCTTTGAGACCGCCTTTTGCTTTGGCTTGCGTTGCCATGGTCTCGACATCGGCGTAGCGACCATAACCCCACAAGTCTTGCGCTACCTCCATGCCATCTTCGCCTTTCTTGCTTTTCGACGCCGCGGCCAGTGCCTGGGAGATAATCTTTTCGTCGCCGGCAGCTTCGCCTCGAGCTTTGGCCAAGGTAGCGTTTGCGGTGATTTTACCAGCACTGACCCCGGCTTGCAGTACGTTGCGGGCTTCGACGCCGTTGCGCTGGGCTTCGGCAAGGCTTCCCATATACGTGTAATCATCGGCCGATTTCATCGGTCCCTGGATGTAAAGAACGCGATACATGTTCAAGGCGTCGGAATTCGACAATCCCTTCGTCCCTAGAGAAACGCCGACAAGTTGATCCCAATCATCCCGACGACTGTAGGTAAGAACGATCTGCTCCAGCGTCGCCTCAGCCGCATTTTGATCAGTTGCGGCCTGCGAACCCATCACGATTTGCATCACAGCTTCGTTGGGCTGTTTTCCAGCAGCCTTCGCAGCATCGATTGATTTTTGGGCGTAGAGCTTCGCGTTGGCCGAGTCTTTCGCGAAATAGTATGCTTGGGCGGTTACCGCGTAAGTTGTGTCGTCATTTCCTTGAAGTGCATCGAGCTTTGGCTGATATGCGATCACCTTGCTCCAATGCTGGTTCTGCGCCGATAGCAAGATGGCATTGTGATACAATTGCTTCTGGTTGGTTGCATCGAGATCACCGATAGCGGGCGAATCCGCCGCTGCTTCCAGTGCGGCATCCGCACCCGCATAGTCTTTCAAGTTTATGTCTATGAACCCTAGAAAATTGTTTATCTGAAGAGTGTCGGAGTCGGTTGGGTTCGAGACCGCTTGGGCCTGTTTAACGGCCGCCAGTGCGGTCGGATAATCGCCAGCGCTGGCGGATTTTTGGGCAGCCACGAGTGCAATCTGCACGTCCTTGGTCAGTTTGGGCGCCGCTGTCGCTGCATCCGGCAATAGCACTATCGCAAATGAAATCGCCGAAGCGAGCAGCGCGGCGCGAACAGAAAGCTTTTTCATGGAATTTCCTCGTGATTGCAGGCGCGGCGCGGACACGCCGCAGGACCTTGCCCCCTCATTGTTGGTGCCAGTGTAGTGCGGCCATATTGTGTTTCCAATGCGCGCAAAACCCGGCCCAACGCGTCACAACGGCGCGATGTTGCACTGCAACGCGAAACTCAATATCAGGATTTGCGAAACGAAATTCTCTCAAGGCCACAATGGATCGCCCGGCCGGCATTCCCGCAGACGCCGAAATCGCATCGACCGGCGGGTTCAACAAATATGTGGGACCTCTCTATCGCCTTTCCGATCTGGAAGATGGCGCGGTGAAGCGCTTCACCTTCGCGGTCGCCGAGCATCACATGAACGGCTCGGGCAGCGTACATGGCGGCATGCTGATGACGTTCATGGACACATCCATGAGCCGCACGTCACGTCTGATATCCGGCGCGAAAAGCACGGCCACGGTTTCGCTGACATGCGATTTCGTGAGCCCCGCAAAGCTCGGCGATATTATTGAGTCCCGCGTGCGCGTCACGCGACAGACGCGCACCATCGTATTTCTCTCGGCTGAGCTTCTTTGTGGCGATCGCGTGCTGATGGTTGGCACCGGCGTTTGGAAAACCAGCGGCGGCGAATGAGCGCGCTGCCGGAAAAGCTCGTGGGCTATCGCGAGACCAAGCTTATCGACCCGTTCGAGCAATTCGTCGGGCCGCTCTACGAGATCGGCGAAGGCATCGCACGGCGATATGCCCTGATTGTAGATGAGCGGCACGTGAACATGCGTGGCGTCATTCACGGGGGGATGCTGATGACGCTGGCTGATATGACACTCGGCCAGGCGGTGTGGGATGCCTGCGATCACGCAGCTTGCGTCACGCTTTCGATGCAGACGCAGTTCCTGAAAGGCGTTCACCAGGGCGATATACTCGAGGTCACGCCACAGCTTTCGCGCAAGACGCGTTCGATCATTTTTATTCGCGGCGATTACCAGGTTGCCGGGGAGACGGTTTTTACCGCTTCCAGCGTCTGGAAGCTGCTCGGCACGTCATAACCGTTACAAAGGTAACCGCGCGTTTACCATAAGCTGGGAACCTGCAAGCGGAGCCAAAGGCCGTCGCCCATGCCCTTATTTCACCCGGCAGAACTCGTGTTGGGATCTGTCCAGCTTGGCGTCGCTTATGGCGCGGCCAACAAAACCGGCAAGCCCTCGCATCGCACCGCGCTTCGGCTCGTCAGCCGTGCGCTGGAGTCCGGCATCAAGAGCTTCGATACGGCGCGTGCTTATGGCGACAGCGAGGACCGGCTCGGTGAGCGATTGGCCGCGCGCAAAGGCATCCGCACCATCACCAAGCTTAGTCCGCTGAGCGAGTTGCCGGCCGATGCCTCGCGCCGCGACGTACGCGCTGCCGTCGATGCGAGCATTCGCGCATCGCTGTGCGCGCTTCGCAAAGATCGGCTGGACTGTCTGTTGCTGCATCGCGCATCTCACATGACGGCCTTCGATGGCGCCGTGTGGGAGCGTCTGATCGAACTCCTCGAAGAGGGCGCCGTGCTGTCTCTCGGTGTCTCGGTGCAGTCGCCGGAGGAAGCGCACGACGCGCTCAGCGAGCCGGATGTGCGTCATCTCCAACTTGCATTCAACGTGCTGGATTGGCGCTGGCGCGAAGCCGGTGTGATCGATCGTATCCAGGCCCGTGCTGGCGTGACGGTTCATGCGCGCAGCGTCTTCCTGCAAGGCATTCTCGCCGCGAACGATCCGTCGGTTTGGCCGGATGTCGAAGGGGTCAATCCTTCGGATATCGTCGATCTTTTGACGGAGCTGGCGCGCCGCTTCGAACGCCGTACGGCTGCCGATCTCTGCGTCGCATACGCGCGCGGGCAAAGCTGGATCGACGGCGTCGTCGTCGGCATGGAGACGGAAGACCAGCTCGACGACAATCTTCGCATGTTTCTGCAGCCGCCTCTGTCGCTGGAAGATTGCGCGGCGATCGAATGCTGCATGCCGCGCGTGCCGGTCGCGCTGCTGGATCCTGTGCAATGGCCTAAGAAACCTTGATGTCGTCAGACCTGGCCGCGCTGTTTCGTCTTGACGGCTGCACCGCCTTTGTGTCCGGCGCGACGGGACATCTCGGAAGTGTCATGACACGTGCGCTGTGTGAAGCCGGCGCGCATGTGATCCTGAACGGCCGCGATGAGGCGCGGTTGAAGAAATTTCAAAGCGGACTCGACAAAAGTTATTCCACGGAGATCGCCGCTTTCGATGTGGCGGATTTTCGCTCGGTCGAAAAATTCTTTGCTGAACGCGCGCGGCTCGACATCCTTGTCAACAATGCCGTGTCGATGACCCCCGCGCCGATGGCTACACTCACACCGCAGGCGTTCGATGACACCTACCGCTCCAGCGTCACCGCGGCATTTACCGCGAGCCGCGCCGCGCTGCCGGCATTACGCGTTGCCGTCAAAACAAATGGCGCGGCCAGCATTATCAATATTTCATCGATGTATGGGCTCGTTGCTCCCGACTCTCGCATTTACGCGAGCCCCGATCAGGCAAGTCCCTTGCACTACGGTCCGGCGAAAGCCGCACTGCTTCAACTGACGCGACATCTCGCTGCGGAATTCGGAAAGGACGGCATTCGTGTAAACGCGCTGGTGCCGGGGCCTTTCCCACGCGACAGCGTTGCAGCATCCGATCCGGCTTTCGCCGAGCGTCTGGCCGCGAGGACAATGTTGAGCCGCACCGGAGAGGCCGATGAGATTGCGGGTCCTTTGCTTTTCCTCGCCAGCCGCGCGTCCAGCTATGTCACGGGAACTGCCCTCGTGGCCGATGGCGGTTGGACCGCCTGGTGAGCTAAGAAGGGGCAGGTGTCGTGAACATGGCTTTCATCTCCTCCTTCAAGGTTGGCCGCGAGACGATCTATCCGGAATCGCTGCGCGAGCGCCTGCGCAGTTTTCCGTTGCTCGCGGATGTGAGCGATGTCGCGCTGCGCAAGTTGCTGTCGGAAGCCAACTGGTTTGGGCTTCCCGGCGGCATGTTGCTGAAGCGCGATGGCGAGAACGCGCGCGCGCTGTTTCTCGTTGTCACCGGATCGCTCGGCGTATTCGTGGAGGACGAGAAGGGCGGCAAGCGTCAGGTCGCGCATATTCCCGCCGGTGAAACGGTCGGCGAGATGTCGCTGATCTCGGGTGAGTCCCATTCGGCTCAGCTTGTGGCATTGCGCGACACCGAATTGCTTCGCATCAGCCCGGAAGGTTTTGACTCGCTGATCGCGCGCCATCCGCGCGTGATGATGAATCTCATGCGCATTGTCGTGAAGCGGCTTCAGGATACGACCCAGAGTGCCACGGATGTGGCGCGACCCAAGGCGTTCGCGATCATTCCGCTGCAGCAAGGATTGGGCGACGAGCCGATTGCGCGGCGCGTTGCGAGCGAACTTGTGCAGATGGGTTCCAAAGCGGCGGTACTGGATGCCAACGCCGCCGAGCAATCGGCTGAGTGGTTCAACGCCTTCGAAGCGTCGCACGATATCGTCTTTTACCGCGGCGATGCACCGGACAGCGCATGGACGCAGTTGTGCTTGCGACAAGCGGACCGCATCCTGCTCCTGGCGCGCGCCGATCGACCGTTGCCATTGCGTCCGCTCGATTTGCCGGCGTTCAAGGAACGCGCGACCGGGTTGCCGCAGCTTTTGTTGCTGCATCCCTCTGGCACAAGCGAAGAATTGCCCCAGCACTTCGCGCTGCGTAGCGGTTTGTTCGAATCTCATCACCATATCCGTGCGCGCAACAGCAGCGATATCCGCAGGCTTGCGCGCTTTATTGCCGGCCGTGCGGTCGGCTTGGTTCTCGCGGGCGGTGGTGCGCGCGGCTTCGCGCATATCGGCGTCATCAAGGCCATGACCGAAGCTGGCGTGCCGTTCGACAATCTCGGCGGCACCAGCATGGGCGCGATCATCGCTGCAGGCGTCGCGATGGAATGGGGCGTTGACGAACTGACCGAACGCATGCGCGATGCGTTTGTCAAAGAAAATCCGCTGTCGGATTACACGATCCCTCTCATCGCGCTGGTGCGCGGCCGCAAGGTCTCGCAGCTGCTGCAAAAGCATTTCGGCAATATCCGGATTGAGGAGCTTCCCCGACCGTTCTTCTGTGTGTCGTCCGATCTCACGTCGGGCCGTATTCATGTGCACCGCGCTGGACCACTGTGGCGCGCGCTGCGTGCGAGCGTCGCTCTGCCGGGCATCCTGCCACCCGTGACGCATCACGGGCATCTGCTGGTGGATGGCGGCGTGATGAACAATCTGCCTGTCGATGTGATGCAGCAGCAACAAAGCGGGCCGATCATCGCGTCGGACGTCACGGGCGAGCTCGATATGCGCGTGAGCGATCAGCAATATGGCGAGCGGCCGTGGTGGTGGCTGATCTGGCAACGCATGCGCGGCACGCCATCCATACTTTCGATCCTGATGCGCTCTGGCACGGTGGGCTCCGAAGCGCAGCGCCGTCTTGTGCGCGATCAGGCCAACTATATGTTCGAACCGCCGCTGCCGGACATCGGTCTGCGCGACTGGAAGAAGTTCGATAAGGCGATACTCGAAGGCTACGAGCA
>DASZML010000164.1:0-6996 GCA_035551875.1 Rhizomicrobium sp. | reverse complement strand
CCGGTAAGCGCCGCGGATGAAATTGACGAGCGCGCGATGGCCTGCCATCTCAGTTATCCCATGCAGATCGAGACGCGCTTGCGGCTCCAACTCACCGCGGCGCAAGCGATCCGACGTGTTTCCGTCGAGGCCGGTATGTTTTGCGCTTTTCGATTTTCGTGCTGTTTCAAGCTTCGGTGTTTTGATCGGCGCGAGCGGGATGGCCTCTTTGAACGATTGCTCGAACAAAGCGCGTTCTTCGTCGCTGACCTTTCGGCGTGTCATGGCATCGCGAAGTCTTGCGATGTGCCCAGCCGTGCAGCCACCGCTTTGGGCAGCAACACATACATCTGCCCACCGGATTTCATGCGCCCTGCGATGGATTCAGAGTCTGGGCCAAAACCCCAGAAAACATCGCCGCGTACGGCACCCTTGATCGCTCCACCGGTGTCCTGCGCAATCAGCAATCGGTCGAAATCGTGTTCGGGTTTGTTCGGGTCGGCATCGGGCCGATTCGTCACGACATAGATCGGCGCGCCAAGCGGATGAAGTCGGGAATCGACTGCGAGACTTGCGCCTCCTGTGAGCGGTACGCCTTCGCTGCCTTCCGCGCCGAGCGAGGGATCGCCGATTGGCTCTTCGCGGAAGAAGACGAACGACTGATCGGCCTCCATCGCTGCGCGCGCGTCCGCGGGATGATCTTTCATCCACGCGCGGATGACTTGCATCGACATGCCATCGCGCGGCACACCGTATTTCTCGATCAGCGTTTTGCCGACAGCGGTGTAAGGTTGACCGTTCTGGCTATCGTACGCGATGCGCGCGAAGCTGCCGTCATCGAAATGTGCCCTGCCCGATCCCTGGATGTGGAGGAAGAAGACCGCGACAGGATCGTCGGCATAGAACAGGATTTTCGATTGCAGCAGACCATGCGCGTCGATGTCGTCACGCGCGGGGCATCGAACGAGTTTGTGATTTTCGACGCAGCCCGTGATGTGCGTGCCGGCGAGATCGTCGCGAAAGAGTCCGAGATCGACGGTCGCGAGATTATCCGGCGTCGCGTAAACCGGCGTTTGATACGGACCATGTTGCGCGCGACTACCGCGAATTTCCGGCTCGTAATAACCGGTGTATGTGCCATTTGGATCATCGCCCGCGCTCACCCGTATCGGCGTTGCCCAACGCTCGAAGAATGCGCGTGCCGTATGTGGACTTGCGTCGCCGGTTGGGGCAGCGTGACAGGCTTCCTGCCAGTCCGAAACTGAACCTGCGTAACCGATGCCGCCCATCGCTTCGGTGACGTTCTTTTTGGCCAGCGCATCGCATGAACGCGCGAATGCGGCGAGCGCCTCACGCGGATCGCCGTCTCGCCAACCCGGAAGATCGGCGAAATGCACCGGCGTCAATCGTAGAGGCGGTGTCAGAAAGCCCGGTAGCTTTGATCGCATCTGCCACCAGACAGCGGCAGCGAAAACCAAGAGCACGATAAGAAATAAGACCGCGCGGCGAAGCGCCATCAGGCCTCGGCACCCGAAGTCGCGACCAGCGTCCAGTTCGGATCGTTGGAACGTGTGTCGCGCTCGAACGACCACATGTCCGTCACTTCACGCACGGAATTCGGATCGCCATCGATCACCACACCGTTCGCATCATGCGTAGAGGAAACCGACTGGCTCACGAATGTCACTGTGATATCGGCGACGCGGCCCTTCACGGCGGCGTGAATTGCCTTCACGTCTTTGAATCCGACGAACGTGAAGGTTACCTTCTCGTTCTTCGCTTCGCGCGCAGATATCGCTGAGTCGAAAGTCGCGTACACTTCGTTGCTCAACCGCGGCTTGAGCGTGGCACGGTTGCCAGATGCGAACGCCGTCACGATCTCTTCATAGGCATGACGTGCGCCGGCGAGAAATTCATCGATGTTGAACCTGCGATCAGCCGCGTGAATATCCTGCAGCGAGCGCGTCAATGGATCGGATGACGGAGCCGCCAAGGCCGGCCGAGCCGTTACGGGCAGCGTCTTATCGTTAGCGGCCGGAACGTCACCGGACGGGCTCAAGCGGAGAGAGTCCTGCGGCGGCGGTTCATGGCCCGTACGACGGCCAAGCACGGTGTATAGCCGGAACAAAATCACGGCGGCGATCGCCGCCAGCAGAACAATTTCGAACAGTCCGGAATTCATAACCATGCTTCAAACCCTGCGCTTTCGATGGCGCACATCAATTGGTTTAACGCTTTAACCTAACCTCGAGGTTCCGAAGGGTCCAGCGCGACGCGACAACACGCCAGCGCTGTATAAACCCGAAAAACAAGGCATTGATGGGGCGAATTTGACTGTCTCCGCGCTTGTGCTTGTCAGCCCTCTCCAATCCGTGATAGCGGCAGCGCGCTTTTCAGGCGGAATTCCCATGAGTGACCAAGGTTCGAGCAATCCGACGCTAGCTAACGGCCAAGAAGGCCCTGCCGTGCGCATGATGGCCCTCGGCCAGTATGTGAAAGATCTCTCTTTTGAGAACCCTGGAGCGCCGCTCAACATGAACGCGCGTCCACAGATCGATTTGGGGGTGGACATTCAGGCGCGCCGTATCGAAGGCGACCGTTTCGAGAGTGAGATCAAGTTGCGCGTCTCCGCGGTAGCGGACGGCAAATCGCTGTTCTTACTGGAGCTGGTCTATGCCGGACTCTTCCAAATCCAGAATGTACCGGAAGATTTTTTACAGCAGATCCTGTTGATCGATGCGCCGCACATTCTGTTCCCATTCGCTCGGCGCGTGGTGGCCGACACGATCCGCGATGGCGGCATGCCGCCGCTGATGATCGAGCCGATCGATTTTGCGGGATTGTTCCGTGCAAAGCAGGCCGAAGCGCAAAAGAACGGCGACGCGTCGGCAACGGTGAATGCTTAGTTCGCTTTTTCCGCAATCTTCCAGAGCGGTTCGTCGCCCAGTTCGCGGGTGACGAATTCCGTATGCGCCTGAATTTCGATTTCCGTTATCCGGGCAGCGAGTGTGCGTGGCCGGATACGCGCGACGATCTCCGTTGTTTCGACGACAATCATGTCACTATCGCCGGGCGCGAGTACGAGTTTCGTCTGCCGACCGCCGACAAGCTCGAGATAAACACGCGCCGTAAGGCCAGCATCGAGCAATGCGCCGTGCTTTGAGCGCGCCGACAGATCAATGCCGAAGCGTTTGCAAAGTTCGTCCAGCGAATAGCGTGCGCCGGGAATTTTCGCTTTCGCGATTTCGATGGTGTCGATGGCCCGCGACATCGGGATTGGCTTTTTCCCCACACGATGCAATTCGCTATTCAGGAATTTCAGATCGAAGCTTGCGTTATGAATGATGAGCGGCGCATCGCCGAGAAATTCGATCATTTCTTCCACGATGTGCGCGAACAGCGGTTTGTCGGCGAGGAATTCGTCGGTCAGTCCGTGGACCTTCTGGGTTTCCAGAGGAACCAACCGTTCAGGATTGAGATAAGCGTGAAAATGCTTTCCGGTTTCCAGATGATCGAATAGCTCGACGCAGCCGATTTCTACAATGCGATCGCCGGTAGCCGGATCGAAGCCGGTGGTTTCCGTATCGACAACAATTTCACGCATTCTTCGATCCCGAATCCTTTTCGCGCGCGATCCGCTCGCGTAGCTCGGCAACGATCATTTTGACCTGTTCGAAAGCGTGATCGAGACCTTTGTCCGTCACAACCACGAAATGAGCTTTTGCACGCTTTTCTTCGTCGGGCATCTGGCGGGAAAGAATCTGATCGAACTTCTCAGCCGTCATGCCCGCCCGCGCCAACACCCGCTCGCGCTGTATATGGGACGGCGCGGAGACAACCACAACCGCATCCATGCGTGCATGGCCGCCAGTCTCGAAAAGCAATGGAACATCTAAAACGACCAGATCCGCACCGTCCCGCTCTGCCTTTTCGAGAAAATCGCGCTGGGCCTTGGCAACCAGCGGATGAACGATGGCTTCGAGCTTCTTGAAGTCCGACGGATCGGCTGCGAGTGCCGCAGACAATGCGGCGCGATCCACGCGGCGGTCTTTCACAGTGCCGGGAAATGTTTTTTCGATTTGCGGCACAGCTGCGCCGCCCGGTTCATAGATTGCATGCACGTTTGCGTCGGAATCGTTCACGGGGATTCCGAGTTTCCCGAACATCTTCGCAGTCTCGCTCTTGCCCATGCCGATAGAGCCGGTGAGACCGATGAGGAGCGGCCTAGCCATGGCGAAGCGCTTTCTTGAGTTCGGAGCGAAGCGCCGACGTCACTTGCGGGCGCTCGCCATAGAATGCCTCAAACGCCGGGGCAGCTTGATGCATCAGCATGCCAAGTCCATCCATAGCGCGTCGCCCACCGGCCTGCGCACGCTTGAGCAATTCGGTTTCGAGCGGATTGTAGACAAGATCGCAAACCGCAGACGCGACAGGCAGCGCATCCAAATCGATATCAGGTGCCGGGTTATCGGACATGCCGGCGGATGTTGCATTGATGACAATATTTGCTCTTGCGGCAGGTGTTTTCCAATCGGACCACGCAAACGCCCTAATGTTTGCACCGGTGCTTATCGCCATTTCGCGCGCGAGATTCTCGCCGCGCGATAGCGTTCTGCTCACAATGGCGATGGATGACGCGCCAAGCGAGGAGAGTGCCAGCACGGCAGCGCGTGCGGCGCCGCCCGTACCAAGAACTATTGCGTACTTTCCAGTCAGCGCGCCCTTGCCAAGATTTTCCTGAAGCGACGCCGCGAGACCCGGTGCGTCCGTGTTGCGCCCCTCGATCACGCCGTCTGGCTGGAAGAGCAATAAATTCACCGCGCCTGCCGCCCTCGCAGCATCATCGACAACATGGCATATCGCGAACGCTGCTTCCTTGTGCGGCACGGTGACGTTGACGCCGACGAAGCCAGAATGGCGCAATGCATCGATCACACGCGCGAAATTCTGTTTCTCCACAGAAAGCGGAACATACGCGCCGTCGATCGCATGGGCAGACAACCAGAAGCCGTGCAGACGCGGCGATAGCGAGTGTGCCACCGGCCAGCCGACTATTCCCGCAAGTTTCGCGCGCCCGCTGATGCTCATGCCGGAATCACAGCCTGTTCGCGTAACGCGGACAAGAGCGGCAGAAGCGGCAAGCCTAAGATCGTGAAATAATCCCCGTCGATCTTGTCGAAAAGCTCGATCCCGCGGCCTTCCAGTTTGTAGCAACCGACACCGGAGAGGAGGCTTTCGCCTTCGCTCGCGATGTAGTTCTCGAGAAAGCCGTCCGAAAAAGCCCGCACCGACAGGTAGGCGCTATCCACATGCCGCCAGATGGGCGCGCCGTCTTTGGCCAAAACCAATGCGCTGATGAGCCGGTGCGTCTTGCCGCGCATGCGTTTAAGCAGGGCACCTGCCTCGGCCAAGGTCGCGCATTTGCTGATGAGTTCGCCATTCAGGACCAATACCTGATCCGCGCCCAGCACCAGTTCTCCCGGATTCGACGCCGATAGGCGTAACGCTTTCAACTCCGCCAACGCATCCGCAATCGCGGGTGGCTGAGCCTTTGCGGCAAGCATAGATTGCTTCAGTGCGTCTTCATCCACGCGCGCGGGCACGATGTCGAATGTGACGCCCGCCGCCCGCAGAATACGCGCCCGGACTTCACTGGCCGAAGCGAGTATCATTCGGTCGCGGCATCGCGCCGCTCGGCCAGCAGATTCATCACCGCCGCGGCGGTTTCTTCCACGGAACGCCGCGAGACATCGATCACGGGCCACTCGTGCGAGTCGAACAGTTTTCGCGTTGCCGTGATCTCATGGCGTACCGCCTCCAGATCGACGTAGGTCGTGTCGCGGATTTCGCCCAGGGTGTTGAGCCGATTGCGGCGAACCTGCACCAGCCGGTCTGGTGATGCCCAGAGGCCGACAACCAATGGTTTGGTCGCGTTGACCAGCTCTCGCGGCAGCGGCATGCCAGGCACCAGCGGTACGTTAGCGGCGCGCACGCCGCGCATGGCAAGATACACACAGGTCGGCGTCTTGGACGTGCGGCTCGCACCCGTAAGGATCACATCAGCACCGTCGAGACCCGAGAGGTTTTGTCCGTCGTCGTGCGCGATCGTGTAATTCAGCGCCTCTATACGATCGTTGTAGCGTTGATCGATCTCGTGCTGACCGCCAGGCTTGTGCGTTTCCGCCGCGCCAAGAAACTGGCGCATCGCCGCAATTGGCGCTTCGAGCACGTCGTATACAGGCACGCCGATGCCGTTGCATGCCGAAAGAAGTTCCTTACGAAGATCAGGATTCACGAGCGTAAAGAAAACCAGCCCGGGCTCTTCCTTGATGTGTTCCACTGCCCGCGCGAGCTGACGAGCGCTTCTCACCAAGGCATAGAAATGCTCATTGACGGTAACATTCTCGAACTGCGCCAAGGCGGCGCGCGCGATGGCGTTTAATGTTTCGCCCGTGGCATCAGAAACGAGATGAACGTGGAATTCGGGCATGGCACTCACAGAATGATCCCCGCTCATTCAAGATGGGCAGTTCCTATCCCCATAACGCACACAAATCGCGATACGCAAACATATTGCCCAAGGCCGTCCCAGTGACACACAGCCAGCTTGGACGAATTACGTTCGATCCCCAAACGCGCCCACATGCTGCATCCTTGAATCTAAAGCTTGATTTGTCCGACAATTGGCAACCCACGGAATCCTCCACAAATCACAGCCCAATCATCATCGTCATCAGATTCTAAGGAATCTTTCTATATTGTTTTGCTCCTACCTTTCGAGACTCAAGAATGCTTGGAGCGAAGCGTGAAGATCGCTGTCGTTCTGTTTAATCTCGGAGGCCCAGACTCGCCGGAAGCGGTTGAGCCTTTTTTAAGAAACCTATTCTCCGACCCCGCGATCATTTCGCTGCCGGCGATTTTCCGGAAGCCGTTGGCTTGGTTCATCGCCAATCGCCGCGCACCGATTGCTCGAGAGATCTATGCGAAGATTGGTGGACGATCACCGATTGTCGAGGA
>DASZML010000163.1:0-2008 GCA_035551875.1 Rhizomicrobium sp. | reverse complement strand
CCGACAAAGAGAGAGCCAGCGCCGTCAACGCCGCGGCGATCCAACGCGTGAAATTCATCGGTAATCCTCTTTGAGCGGCAGGCGGCGCGGACAATACGAGACTTGCCGGACGTTCGCTATTTAACGTGGCCGAAATTGGGCGGCCAATCGTTAAGCGGCTGTTTCTATTACGCTTCGATTAGATAAGGCGAGAGCTTGTCGCGCGTGTTCTGCGGAATGCGCTTGGGCCGGCCGTTGAGGCTGATGATGCAAGCCTCGATCTCGCCATGCGTGAGTTGCTGGCCGTCGCAAAAGACATCCTGCGAAGCGGTCATGCGCGCGCCGGTAAGCGATGTGGCCGAGGTGTGGACTTCGATCAGATCGTTGAGCCGTGCGGGCCGCATATACTCAAGCGCCGCTTTGCGCAACGTCCAGGCGAACGGTTCCGGCCCATCAAGATTGGCGAGATTCATGATGCCCGCGGCGCGGAAGAACTCGGTGCGCCCGCGCTCCATGAAGCGCAAATAGTTGGCGTGATAGACGATGCCGGAGAGATCGGTGTCTTCGTAATAGATGCGGATCGGCAGCACGTGAATCTTGCCGACGAATGCGCCGAAATGCCCGTCCTTCATTTCGGGCATGGATGCTTTTTCGTGCAATTCGGTTTTGGCGGGACGATGCTCATGGTCACCTCGCCCGGTGTTTGCTGCACGGGTTGCTCTTGCGGTTGCGGCTGCACGCTCGGCGCAGGCGCGGATGCCTCGAGCTTCGTCACATGCGTCATCTCGCTGCCAAACCGTCCCCAGAACTCGAACAGGACGAACGTGACGATCAGCGCGACGGCGATGAACGCAATGTGGCGAAGGATCGTCATTCGTCCTCGTCTTTTCCGAACAGGCCGATTTGTGCTGGATCGCGCGGCGGCGCCGTCAATCCGATATGCGCGTAAGCGGCGCCCGTGAGCAGCCGTCCACGCGGCGTGCGCTGCACGAAACCTAGCTGCATCAGATAAGGCTCGACAACTTCTTCGATAGCATCGCGCGCCTCGCCAAGGGCAGCGGCAATCGTTTCAATGCCAACCGGTCCGCCGCTGAAACTTTCCGCGATGAGCTTCAGATAGCGCATGTCGAACGCGTCCAAACCTTTGTGATCGACTTCCAGCCGCGTCAGCGCGGCATCAGCAATTTTCGCATCGACTTTTTTATGCCCAGCGACGCTCGCGAAATCGCGCACGCGCTTGAGCAAACGTCCCGCGATACGCGGCGTTCCGCGCGCGCGGCCTGCGATTTCGCGCGCGCCATCAGATGTGAGATCGAAACCCAACACCCTCGCGCCACGCTCGACAATCGAAAGAAGTTCATCCGGCGAATAGAAATTCAAACGCACCGGAATGCCGAAGCGATCGCGCAGTGGCGTCGCCAGCAATCCCGCGCGGGTTGTGGCGCCGACAAGCGTGAACGGTGCCAGCGTGATCTTGACCGTGCGCGCAGAAGGGCCTTCGCCGATGATGATGTCGAGTTCGAAATCCTCCATTGCCGGGTAGAGAATTTCCTCGACCGCCGGATTGAGGCGATGGATCTCGTCGATGAACAACACATCGCGCGGCTCGAGGTTCGTGAGGATCGCGGCGAGATCTCCCGCTTTCGCCAGCACCGGGCCAGAGGTCGAACGAAAATTCACGCCCAGCTCGCGCGCAACGATCTGCGCCAGCGTCGTCTTGCCCAAACCTGGCGGCCCGGAAAACAACACATGATCTAGGGCTTCCTGCCGCTCGCGCGCAGCCTGGATAAAGACAGACAGATTTTCGCGCGCCTGCTTCTGGCCGACAAATTCCGAAAGCCGCTTCGGGCGCAGCGATGACTCCAGCGTGTCATCTTCGCCGTGCTCCGGCGCAACGAGACGATCGGTCTTTGGAACAGCACTTGCCATCACGCCTCCCAAGGATTGACAAGCTTGAGACCGTCAAACCGGAAATGCTTCACGTTGCGTGTCGCGAACGTGAAGTCGTGCGCCATCGCGGTTGCCGCGA
>DASZML010000162.1:0-2351 GCA_035551875.1 Rhizomicrobium sp. | reverse complement strand
GCGATAGGCCATCCCGTTGTCGCCGGGAAGTAACGTCGCGTCCGCGCCCGCGCGCGGTTGCAGCCGCGCCTGTGCCGGTACATCGGCGAGCGCGAGCGCCATATCGGCCAGCATCTCGTACGAGAAATTGAAATAGTTGTGACCCCACACATCGCCTGGTGCATCGCTCGCATCGATCACGTCGGTGCGCTCCGCATTCTCCCGGTAGGCCGCGCGCGGATCGCGACCCAAACGAGGTACGCCGTTGTTCAGCCGCCGGGAAATCGCCAGCGCCGCGTCCTCACGCGAGGCATAGATCGTCAGGTGCTGGAAATGTGAAGACGCCGCGCGATCCAGCGCAGCAAACTCGTCGTTATCGGAGGAAACACCGATATCGGGCGCCGCCATAACAACCTGGTCGGCAGATTGGCCTGTTGTTGCGCCGAGCGCGCTCAAGGTGAGCTTCGTGCCGATGCTGTGCGCGACGATGTCCGCCCGCAATCCCGATTTTGCCAGCGCCGACAGCAGAGCAGCGAACTCAGGCACAGCAGCTTCGACGTTGGCGCTGTCCTGATCGTAAGTGTCGCGCTTGCCGGTGCTGCTCCAGCTGAACGCGGCGGCGACACAATGCCATTGCGTGTCGCTCGCCATTTGGGCCGCACGCAGCACGGCTGTCTCGAAGCCTGTATCGAAGCCGTGAATGTAGATCAGAACGGACGCGCAGTTCTTCGCGTGCGCCGCCTTTGCAATAGCACCGACAACAGCATTCGCGCCGGTACCGCAGGAGAGCGAGTTGGTGCCGTCATTTTTCGCAAAGACATCTTTGCTATCGGGCAATTTTGCGGCTGGAACCGCCGTATGCATTACGCCGCAGGAAAGATCCTTGCTCTGCGTGTAGCCGAAACCGCCGGGCATGTTGCGATCACGGTTGCGGTTGGTAACGTAAAACACATCCCATGGCGCGCTCACGCCATCCGCCGGACGCCATACCGAATGCACGTAGTAGGCATTGTTATACGCGGTGGTACATCCAGCCAGCGCAACCGCCAGCACGAGACCTGCGAATTTTCGTCCACGCGTCACTTGCGATTTTCCACTCCCGCCGTGATAGAACCGCGCCGAAGCGGCTTTGGGCAATAGCGATGGCGCAATACGATTACGATCTCTTTGTCATCGGTGGTGGATCGGGCGGGGTACGCGCGAGCCGCATGACCGCCCTGGCTGGAAAGCGCGTCGCCATCGCGGAGGAATATCAGTTCGGCGGTACTTGCGTCATCCGCGGTTGTATTCCGAAGAAACTCTTCGTCTATGCCAGCCAGTATGGCGAGGATTTCGAGGATGCTGCGGGCTTCGGATGGACGGTGCCGGAGCGGCATTTCGATTGGAACAAACTCGTCGCCAACAAGGACAAGGAGATCGCGCGGCTCTCCGATCTCTATCGCCAGAATGTCACAATGGCAGGTGTGGAGATTTTCGACGAGCGCGCAGAGTTTCTCGATTCCCACACCGTGAAGATGAAGAAGAGCGGCCGGAAGATCACGGCGGAGCACTTTCTCGTCGCCACCGGCGGTCACCCCTCGCACGAGGCGGATCAGATCGAGGGCTGGCAGAACTGCATCACATCCAACGATGCGTTTTATCTGCCCCGCCTGCCGCGCCGCGTGGTGATCGCGGGGGGCGGCTATATTGGCGTGGAGTTTGCGCACATTTTCCATGGCCTGGGCGCCGATGTGACCCTGGTGTGCCGAAATCCGAAAGTGCTGCGCGGCTTCGATGACGACGTCCGTGACTGCCTAATGGCCGAGATGCACAAGACCGGCATCCGCGTGGTGGCCGACTGCAAGATCACGAAAGTGGACAAGCAAGGGGAAGCAGTATTTGCCTTCACCAGCCACAAGGAGATGATCGAGGCCGATCAGGTTATGCTGGCAATCGGCCGTCATCCGAACACGCGGCGGCTCGGCCTCGAAAAGGCGGGCGTCACGCTTGGTCAGAAGGGCGAGGTTATAGTCGACCAATATTCGAAATCAAATGTCGAGCATATCTACGCCATCGGCGATGTGACGGATCGTTTGCAGCTCACGCCCGTCGCGATTCACGAAGCGATGTGCTTCGTGAAGACGGTGTTCGAGAACAAGCCGACGCCGGTCGATCATCATCTGGTGCCTACGGCGGTGTTCAGCCGCCCGGAAATCGCGACCGTCGGACTGACCGAAGCCAAGGCCCTGGACGAGGGCCACACTGTCGACGTCTATCAATCGACCTTCCGGCCGCTGAAGCATACTCTCTCAGGCCGCGATACGCGCGCGCGTTTCAAGCTCGTGGTCGATGCGAAGACCGACAAGGTTCTGGGCTGCCACATCTTCGGCTTC
>DASZML010000161.1:0-17334 GCA_035551875.1 Rhizomicrobium sp. | reverse complement strand
CATGAAGCGCATCATGGCGGTCGATCTTTTGGAATCGACCAATCAGGGCGCGCGCGGCGCGATGTTTCTTTACTTCGCGACTTTGGGATTGGGGTTGTCGCATCTCGGCAGTTCGCTCTTGCTCGTTTATTTCCTGAGCGGCATCGTTTTCACGCCGCTTTGGATCGCGCTGTCGAAAAGGATCGGCAAACATCGCGCGCTCGGCGCTGCGTTTGTATATGGGATCATCACGGCGTTCTCGCTGTTCTTCATCCCGAAAGGCAGTTGGATGGGCGCAGCGATCGCTATCGCGGTTACCGGCGCAAGCTATGGCGCTCCAGCGTTTCTCATTCGCGCGATGATGGCGGACGTGGCCGATGCCGATACGCATGAGAACGACGCCGAACGCGCCGGCATGATGTATGCCTTCCTTTCGATGACAAGCAAATTCGGCATTGGCTGGTCGGTGACCATTGCATTCGGAACGCTGGCGTTGCTGGGATTCAATCCGCGGATACACAACACTGCAGTAGCCATCGAAAACCTCCGGTATTTTTACATTCTTCTGCCGGTGGCGCTTGCCGGGTTGAGCTTGCTGACGCTTTGGGGTTATCCGCTCAACGAAGCACGTCAACGCGAGTTGCGCGCGGAGATCGAGCGACGCCGTGAAGCCCGCGATCCGGACGCGCCGCTTTCTCCGACACAACCCGCGCCGCCGGCGCCGGAGACTGACTCCATCATGCTTGCAAAGGGAATTGCCGAATAATTTGCATCCAGTTTCCGGCCTTCCAGAGTCGTCTGCGCTAAGAATGTTTTTTCGTTTTGCGGTTGGCAAATTGATTGAAGGCTTCCACCACAGCCGAAAACGCGACGGCGAAGTATAGATAGCCGCGCGGAATATGCATGTGGGCTGCATCAGCAACGAGGGCCATGCCGATAAGAAGAAGAAAACTCAAGCCCAACATCTTCACGGTTGGATTTTCTTCGATGAATCTCGATACGGGCCCTGATGCCGCCAGCATGATGCCCATCGCCAAAACGATAGCCGCGATCATCACCGATAGATGCTCAGCCATGCCAACGGCCGTGATCACGGAATCGAGCGAGAATATAAGATCGAAAACTGCGATCTGGAGGATAACCGCATCGTACGTCGCGACTTTCCGGTTATGCGCGAACTCGTCGGTTCCTTGCACCAGATTACGAATTTCGGTCGTGCCCTTGAAAAGCAGAAACAGACCGCCCGCGCAGAGAATTACGTCGCGCCAGGAAATACCCTCGCCCATGATCGTAACGAACGGCTTGGAGAGCGAAATGACCCAAGCGATGCCAGCGAGCAATCCGATACGCATCAATAGTGCGTATCCCAGACCCACAGCCCGTGCCTGCGGTTGACGTTCGATTGGCAATTGGCTCGAGACGATCGACAAAAAAACCATGTTGTCGATGCCGAGGACAATCTCGAGCACGGTAAGCGTGGCAAGGCTTTCCCAAGTGCGCGGATCGAGCAACAACGCTGTCATAATTCAGAACCAGCTCTGGAACAGGGACGGGAAAAGATAAAACACCGTTTCGCGCGTACTCAATAGTCCCACTGCGCTGCCCACGAAAACGTCGCTCAAGAAATGTGCATTGAGAAAGGCGCGTGTCAACGCCAGATAGAGCGCGATCGCGAACCACAGAAGCGCAAGCTGGGGAAATACGCAGCAGGCGATCACTGCGACGCAAAATATGGTGAGCGCGTGACCGGATGGAAATGAATCGTACTGAAACTGAAAGCTGAACGGCTTGAATCCGTAGAGCTTGAGTTCGAGCTCGTCGCGCGGTCGCCTGCGGCCGAGAAGACTCTTGGCGATGTGAAGTATTAGGCTTCCGACAGCAAGACTCGCCAGAAAGGCGAGGGCGACATCGGCGATGAAAAGAAGCATCGGTCGCGGACCGAACGTCCAGACCGCAAATTCGCAAAGGCCGTATATCAGGATCGATGCAATCAACCAGTGCGCACCCTTCGCAAAATCCGTCGTCCGCCAAATTCGGCGATGGACGCGAATGTGAATGCGATCGTAGAAGTAGTGCGCCGCCCGCCGGTCTACGGCGAAGCACGCAACGCCCAGAACCAGCAAACATAGGCCGAACCAAAGCAGCATGCGCGGGTGCTTGCCGTGTCGCATTGCGGCTGTCAAATCGCCGCGTAAGGGCGGCTGGCGGGGGGCGATTTTCGGGCTACACTCCGGCTATCGCTATAGAAAAAAGGGGGCTGGCGCCCCATCAGGAGGCACAAATGGATTTCGATTATTCGCCGCGGCAGAAGGAATGGATGAAGCGCGTCGGCGACTTCATGGACGCGCATATTTATCCCGCGGAGGCGACGTATGCTGCGCAGATGGATGAAGCGCGCAAAAAAGGCGATCCCTGGATCGTCGTGCCTGTTGTCGAAGATCTGAAAAAAAAGGCGAAAGCCGCGGGCCTGTGGAATTTCTTTCTCAATGAGAGCTCACATGGCGCTGGTCTCAGCAATCTCGAATATGCGCCACTTGCTGAAATTATGGGGCGCATCGGCTTTGCCTCGGAAGTGTTCAATTGCTCCGCGCCGGATACCGGCAACATGGAAGTGCTTGAGCGCTACGGCTCGCCCTATCAGCAGGACAAATGGCTGAAACCGCTTCTCGCGGGCGAAATTCGCTCGGCGTTTTTGATGACGGAGCCGGCTGTTGCTTCGTCGGATGCGACCAATATCGAGACGCGCATTGAGCGCCACGGCGATCACTATGTGGTCAATGGCACGAAGTGGTGGTCGTCGGGTGTCGGCGATCCGCGCTGCAAGATCATGATTGTCATGGGCAAGAACACGGTCGATGGCGATCGCCATAGCCAACAATCGCAGATTCTCGTTGAGCGCGATGCACCAGGTGTCACCATAAAGCGTATGTTGCCGGTGTTCGGTTACGACGACGCACCGCACGGTCACGGCGAAGTTGAACTGAAGAACGTGAAAGTACCTGTCGAGAACATGATCCTCGGCGAGGGACGTGGTTTCGAGATCGCGCAGGGCCGCCTGGGGCCAGGCCGCATTCATCACTGCATGCGCACCATCGGCGTCGCGGAACGCGCGCTGGAGAGCATGGTGAAGCGGCTTCATTCGCGTGTCGCATTCGGCAAGCGGATTGCGGAACATTCGGTGTGGGAGCAACGCGTTGCCGAAGCACGCATCAATATCGACATGTGCCGTCTGTTGTGCCTGAAAGCGGCGGACATGATGGACAAGGTGGGCAACAAGGTTGCCCGGCTCGAAATCGCCGAGATCAAGGTGGCAGCGCCGCGCATGGCACTGCAAATCATCGACGATGCGATACAAGCCTGGGGCGGCGGCGGCGTCACGTCCGATCCGGGCCTCGCGCGCGCTTACGCCAGCCAGCGCACGCTCCGCTTGGCCGACGGGCCGGATGAAGTGCATTGCCGCACCATCGCGCGACTGGAATACGGCAAGCACTTCCAGCGGCCACCGAAGCTCGTGGCGGCCGAGTAGCTAGCTTGGAACGGGAGATTGAGGCGGCCGCAGAGCCGCCTCTTTTGCTTCAGGCCGCTGCTTGGACTTGGCGGGCGGCGAGAAGTTCAACCGTGACGGTTGTTCCTTCGCCTTCGACGCTTTCGATGCGCATGGTGCCGCCATGCTTCTCAGCAAGTGCTCGGATCAAAGCGAGACCGAGGCCAGTGCCGGTCCTGGCGATCATGGGATCGGTGGCTGCCTGTTCGAATGGCTTGCCGAGGCGGGGAAGCACGTCCGCCGGTATGCCGATACCGTCATCACTGACCCGAATAATGACTTTGCCGTTCTGTTCGATTGCAGCGACCACGATGCGGCCACCTTTGGGAGTAAATTTGACGGCATTGGACAGCAGGTTGAGCAGAATTTGCTTTACAGCGCGATGATCAGCCTTGGCTAGCAGTCCGTTCTCGGGCGTTCGGGTTGTCAGCTCTATCCCGCCATCGCGAGCGCGTTGCGCCATGAGACGGGCGCTGTCCTCGACGAGATGCGAAATGTCGACGTTCTCGAAGTTCAACTCCATCTTGCCGGCTTCGATTTTTGCCATATCCAAAATGTCGGAGATCAGGTCGAGCAGGTGCTGGCCGGATTCGTGGATCAAATCGGCATATTCCGCATAGCGCTTGTTACCGAGATAGCCGAACATTTCGGCGCGCATCACATCGGCAAACCCGATTATGGCATTCAGCGGCGTGCGCAGCTCATGACTCATGCTGGCAAGAAATCCCGATTTGGCCTTACTCGCGGCCTCGGCGCTTTCTCGCGCGGCTTGCGTAGCAATCTCCTGCGTCTTGCGATCGGTTATGTCGCGCGAAATGCCAATGATGTGACGAAAGCTCCCGGTATCCGGATCGTACACAGCGCAGGTACTGGCCTCGATCCAGATGTAATGACCTTCACCGTGGCGGACACGATAAGAGGCGGTCAGTGTTTGCCCAGGCGACGGGAGGGATTGAAGTTTGGCAGCCTCTTCAATGTCGTCTGGATGCACGAATGCCATGAAGCCACGGGATTCAAGTTCGTTGTGCGTGATGCCGAGCACGCGCTGGAGTGCATTCGAAGCAAATAGCACCTGTCCGCCAAGACCATGGAGCATGATGATATCAGACGCTTGTTCGGTCATTAGCCGGTATTTGGCTTCCGCTTCCGCCCGGTCGATTTCCGCGTTCACCTGCTCGGTGACATCGTGGCAGACGCCGATGACAGTGATCACGCGGCCATCGCGCCCGACCTCGACTTCGCCATGCGTGTCTACGATTTGAGCAACCGCGGAGAGTTCTTTGGCATGGCTGCGATACTGAAAAGGGGAGCGCGTTTTGATAGCCGTCGCTACTTTTTCCATAATCATAGCCGCATCTTCATCACGGATCTGGCTTAACAGCCAACCATTGTCCGCCTTCTCGCGCGCATCTACGCCAAGGAGCTTGTACATACCGGGCGACCAGGTGAGATGATTGTCCGATAGACGCAGCCGCCAATAGCCAAAGCGAGCGGCGCGCTCGGCAAGCGCGAATTGCGCGCGCTCCGACCGCATCTCTTCTTCGAGCGCTGCGATCTGCTCTTGTCCCAACTTGGACGAAGTCTTGGGCATTGCTCTCCCACCAGCAAGCAATCCCCAAACTTACGCCCCACGAGTTAATCAGCACTTGCAAACTACCAAAGTGGTTTGTCGCAATGTTGCGCGCTTAAGAGTTGGATAACCTTGTTTTCGAAGCTTACCCCGACGCACCGGCGCGCTTGGCATATTCCCATGCACGTTCTGCGAGCGGGCGCACACCGGATGCGTTCTGGGCCGCATGCGCACTGTTCGCTGTTCCATCCCGTACGCGGCCGACGATGCCCTGAAGAATTCCCGCAAGCCGGAAGAAATTATAGGCCGCGTAATAATCCATGTTGGGTATCTCGTCGCGTCGCGTACGTTTGCAATACATCGCGGTGTAGGCGTCCTTATCGGGAATTCCGAGCGCTTTGAAATCGGCATCGAGCAAGCTTCCGCCGCTGGAGACACCACCGGGCATTTGCCACTGCATCAAGTGATAGGTGAAGTCCGCCATCGGATCGCCGATTGTGCAAAGCTCCCAATCTAGCACCGCGATCACCTTCGGCTCTGTTGGATGCAGGATCATGTTGTCGAGACGATAGTCGCCATGAACAATGGAATCCCGCGCATCCGTTGGCAGATGCTGCGGCAACCATTCGATGAGTTTTTCCATCTCAGGAATGAGTTCGGTCTCCGACGCTTTGTACTGCTTGGTCCAGCGCGACACCTGGCGGCCCACATAATTGCCCGGCTTGCCGTAGTCCTGAAGGCCCAGCTTTTCCCAATCCATGTTGTGCAGTCGCGCGAACGTCTCGTTCATCGCGTCGTAGATCTGCGTGCGCTGCTTGGGCGTCTGATCGGGGAGCATCGGACCCCAATAGATGCGGCCATCGACGCAATCCATGACGTAAAATATGGTTCCGATGATGCTTTCGTCTTCGCAGAGCAGATAAGGTTTGGCGACAGGAAAGCCTGTTGGATGCAGCGCCGCAATGATGCGGTACTCGCGGTCGACTGCGTGAGCGCTCGGTAAAAGCTTCCCCGGCGGTTTGCGGCGCAATACGTAATTGCGGTTTGGCGTGATCAGCTTGTAAGTCGGGTTCGACTGGCCGCCTTTGAACTGGCACACCTCCATCGGCGTCTGAAAACCATCGATACGTGCAGCGAGATAGGTTTCGAGCTTCTTCTCGTCGAAACGATGGCTCTCCACGACCTCTTTGGTGCCGGAGAATTTTTCCTGCCGGTCATCGACCGTTGCTTCTGCCATGAACGCTTGCTCCAATATCTGTTGCGAGATTTTGGAGGGGTGAAGCGCTCGGCACAAGGCTTTACCGTCAGCCGCGGTCGATCGCCCGCCAGCCGATGTCGCGGCGGTAGAAAGCGCCGTCCCATTTGATGAGATCCACAGCCTGATAAGCACGGGATTGCGCTTCGGCGACGGTCTTTCCGGCTGCGGTCACGTTTAGCACACGGCCGCCGACGGCAACGATGTTTCCGTTGCGTCGTTCCGTTCCGGCATGGAACACCTGAACACCAGGAATTGCTGCGGCTGCTTCAAGACCAGTGATGACGTGGCCTTTGTCATAAGAGCCTGGATAGCCTTTAGACGCCATCACGACCGTCAACGCTGTTTCGTCGCTCCAGCGCAGATCGAGATTGTGCAACTGCCCGTCGCGCATCGCGATCAGAGCGGTGAGGAGATCGGATTTCAGCCGCATCACTAGCACTTGCGTTTCCGGATCGCCGAAGCGGCAATTATATTCGACGAGTTTTGGACCATCCTTGGTGATCATCAGACCGAGAAACAACACGCCGGCATAACGCCGACCCCGTTCGGCCATCGCAGCGACCGTCGGCTTGATGAACTTATCGATCGCGATTTGTTCGAGCGCTGGCGGCAACACGGGAGCAGGGGAGTAGGCACCCATGCCGCCGGTGTTCGGCCCTTTGTCGCCATCGAACGCGCGCTTGTGATCCTGCGCGCCTGCCAACGGGATCACGTTCTCGCCATCGCTGAGTGCGAAGAAACTTGCTTCCTCGCCTTGCATGAACTCTTCGATCACGACCTGATGGCCGCTTTCGCCGAAACCACCCTCGAACATGAAATCGATCGCCTTTGCGGCATCCACTTTTGACTCCGCGATGATGACTCCTTTGCCAAGTGCCAAGCCATCCGCCTTGATCACCACGGGCAAGCCTAGCGTGTCGGCGAACGCCTTTGCCTGGGCGGCATCCGTGAAGCGGCGATAGGCGGCGGTCGGAATGCCGACCTGATTACAAAGGTCTTTTACAAATCCCTTAGACCCTTCGAGGATGGCCGCGCTTTCGCTCGGTCCCGTCGCGCGGATACCCGCGGCCTCAAAGCGATCCCACAATCCGCCGACCAGCGGCGCGTCCGGTCCGATCACCGCGAAATCGATCTTCTTCTCTTTTGCGAATTCGACCAGCGTATCGAGATCCATCGCCGCGATTGGGACGCACTCCGCCACGTCCGCGATGCCAGCGTTGCCCGGCGCGCAATAGAGCTTGGTGAGCAATGGACTTGCCGATAGTGCCCAGGCCAGCGCGTGTTCGCGGCCGCCGGAACCGACCAGAAGGACTTTCAAGTTTCACCCCACCAAGCCATTTGGGTGCTGTATCATCGCCGGACTCATGAGTGAAGCCGCCCCCCAAACCCACGCAAATCTGCCCGAATTCAGCGTCAGCGAGATCGCGGCCGCGCTGAAGCGAACGGTCGAAGATTCGTTCCCGTTCGTGCGCGTGCGCGGCGAAATCAGCGGGTTGAAATTCCATTCGTCCGGCCATGTCTATTTCGACTTGAAGGACGATAAGGCCGTCCTCAATGCCGTGGTCTGGAAACAGACAGCGCGGCTTTTGAAGCTGCGGCCGGAAGCGGGACTTGAGGTGGTCGCGACAGGCCGCATTTCGACTTACGCAGGCTCGTCGCGTTACCAGATTATTGTCGAGCAGATCGAACTTGCGGGTGCCGGCGCGCTCATGGCGATGCTGGAGGAGCGCAAGAAGCGCCTCTCCGCTGAAGGATTGTTCGCCGCGGAGCGAAAGAAACCGCTGCCTTTTTTGCCAGACGTGATCGGCGTCATCACATCGCCGACCGGGGCAGTGATCCGAGATATCATGCATCGCCTGAACGCGCGCTTTCCGCGTCGTGTCTTGTTATGGTCCGTGGCCGTACAAGGTGAGCGCGCCGCGGGCGAGCTTGCTTCCGCTATTCGCGGTTTCAATGCCATGGTGCCCGGTGCAATCCCGAAGCCCGATCTGCTGATCGTCGCGCGCGGCGGCGGCTCCATCGAAGATCTTATGGCCTTCAATGAAGAAATTGTTGTGCGCGCCGTCGCTGAAGGCAGTATCCCGCTTATCTCGGCGGTCGGCCATGAGACGGACACGACATTGATCGATTTCGCATCGGATCGCCGTGCAGCGACGCCGACGGCTGCCGCAGAGATGGCGGTGCCGGTGCGAACAGACCTCGTTTCGCAAACACTGGATTTCGAGCGGCGCGCCTACAATTGCTTCACGCGCGGGATTTCGACACGGCGTACACATCTTTCGCAACTCGCGCGCGTTTTGCCGCGCGCCGATCAATTGTTCGCCCAGCCCCGGCAGCGTCTGGATGTCGCGTCGGACAAGTTGGCGACCGCCCTGCGCCGCAATCTGCAGGAACACCGTCGCGCGTTTGCCGAAGCGTCTGCCCTACTGCGCCCGCGCCCCATTAAGCACCACATCACGGTTTGCGGTGAGCGTACCCAGGTTCTTGGCAGCCGACTTGATCGATCGTTTGCGGCGCGCGTGCGAGAGGATCGCAAGAAGTTCGGTGAGTTGTCACGCGTGCTCGAGAGCGTTTCGTATAAAGGTGTGTTGGACCGCGGCTTCGCGCTGGTTCGCGGTACCGATGGCAAAGTCCGTCGCTCCGCGGAAGCGGTGAAATCTGGCGAGGCATTGTCACTTGTATTTGGTGACGGCATACGCGAAGCGATTGCGTTCGGCACGCCGGCGCCTAAGTCCGCGCCTGGTCCACGCGCCGCCAAATTGAAACCGGGGCAGGGCGATCTATTTTAAGAACCTGCACAACGCCGAAAATAGAGATAGAATGAGCCCATGAACAAGATGGACCGCGATTTCCGCCCCGAAGGACTTGCCCAACTCGAATATCTCGACGGCGAATACCACGTCGTGAAGGCGGGATCGTTCGTGCTTTGCGCCGTGACCGGCGTACAGATTCCGCTGGAGGCGCTGCGCTACTGGAATGTCGATCTGCAGGAGGCGTATGCCAATCCCTCGGTCGCGCTGAGGCGTTTTCAGGAGACGGGCGGCACGCCCAAATGATCCATCGCCGGTCGTTTCTGGCCAGCGCTGGAGCTATGGCGTTACTGCCCGGCTGCGTTGCGACCTCAGCAGCGAACCGACTGCAACTCAGCGGCGCGCTGTCACAAGGAAGTCTCGTTGTCGGCGATGTGGGCGGTGCCGCGCGAGTCTTAGTCGACGGCTCGGCGGTTCATGTATCGCCAAGCGGCATTTTCGCCTTCGGCTTTGAATACGATCAGAAAAAGCCATCGACGGTTGCCGCAACATTTGTTGACGGCACGAGCGAGACACGCGACGTCGTACCATCCGCACGCACCTACGAAATCCAGAGCATCAATGGTCTGCCCCCCGAGGAGGCACATCCTTCGTCACCCGACATCGTCTCCCGCATCCAGCGCGAACATGCGATGGTGGCCGAAGCGCGCAAGACGGACAGCGAAATGGAATTCTTCGCGCAACCACTCGACTGGCCCGCGAAAGGCATTATCAGCGGGTTATTCGGCAGCCAGCGCATTCTGAACGGCACGCCGTCGGCACCGCATTTCGGTGTGGACATCGCGGGCGGCGAAGGGGCATCAATCCACGCCCCGGCGAGCGGCGTTGTGCTTGTCGCCGATCAATTCTTTCTCGAGGGCGGTTACACGCTGATCGACCACGGCCACGGTGTGTTCACCGGCTACATGCATCAATCCGTGCAACTGGTAAAACTGGGCGACCGCGTGGAGCGCGGACAGCAGATCGGGAATATCGGGCACACCGGCCGCGCCACGGGCCCGCATCTTCACTGGCAGATGAACTGGTTCGGCGTGCGGCTCGATCCGTCGCTTTCGACGCGAACGTCAGCGCCTGACAGAGTTTAGCCTTTCGCCAGGGCCTTCGCACGTTTGCTGCGCATGCGGTCGCCATCTTTCGGCCAGCGGCGATGTATCCAGAGCCATTGCGAAGGGCGCTCGCGGACCATCTGCTCGATCGCCTCGGTAATTTTGATCGTCAGCTGATGAATGTCGCGGTCGTGGTCGCCGCTCGGCGTGAATTCTATCGGTGGATAGATTTTCATGCGGAAGCGCGAACCGCCAAGCCGTTCGTTCGATGCCGGCAGAATGACCGCCCCCAGCTTCAGTGCGAGCGCAGCGGGCGCTGGCGTCGTCATTGCGTCGCGGCCGAAAAAGGGCGCGGGCAATCCTTCATTGGTCTTCTGATCGGCGAGTAGAAGAATGCTCTTGCCGCCACGCAGCATTGTGAAGATACGTTTTGTGCCTTGCGCGCCCTTGGCGATCTGATCCTTCGGGCCGTTGGCCACGCGCTGCCCGACCATCCAGCGATCCACGAACGGGTTATTCAGCGGACGATAGACTTCACCGCTCTCATAGCCGAGTTGCGCGGCGGTGAAGGGCATCACCTCCCAGTTCGCGAAATGCCCCGAGACAAAAATCACGCCTTTGCCTGACGCCATTGCCGGCTCGGCATATTGTGTGCCCGTGACGCTCAAACGCGGATCGTCACCGTGCAATTTGAGTTTCGCGAGATGTGCGTACTCGGCAGCAACACGTCCAAGATTGTCGCACATCTCCCGCGTGATCGCTTCGATCTCTTCGTGCTTCTTTTCCGGATATGCCCGTTCGAGATTGGTGCGAGCCCGGTTTGTGTTGCCGAGGTGATAGAGAATGTTGCGGCCTATCCATCCGCCGAGTGCAGAAGCGTTATCGAGCGAGAACAATCTAAAGAAGCCAATAAACACAAAGAAGACCGCCGCCTCAGCGCGATAGCGCAGCCATTCGGATATCGACAATTTCGGTGTGGATGTTTTCGGCATGGATGACGCGCTATGGCGTGCGCGGCGCGATCCTGTCAAGCAGTGCGTCGAACGCAGCCTGGTCGTCGAAAGCTGCACGCACCGGCAAATATCCGATGTCTTCACGCTCGGAAGGCGTTAACCGAACAAAATCCTTCTCCGTTGTCATCAGCATCGCGCTCTCGGCGCTGGCGTGCGCTCTCAAACGCGCGATTTCCGATGCGGTATAGGCGTGGTGGTCCGCGTACATTCGTGTTCCAACCAGATGCGCTCCTAGCGATCGCAGCGTCTGGAAGAACTTTTCCGGTCTGCCGATGCCCGCAAAGGCAAGCACCGGTTTTCCGGCCATGCTGAGCGTATCCACGGCGGCCAGGCGCGCGCGCAGGACGGGACCCGTGAATCCGTTCAAGTGCGGGAGTCCGTCACCGACCAGGACAACGGCATCTGCGCGTGCGAGCCCCCGCGACACAGGCTCGCGCAGCGGACCGGCGGGAAGAACACGTCCATTGCCAAATGCAGTATCGGCATCGACGACGACAATCGAAACGTCTTTCACCAGAGAAAAATTTTGATGACCGTCATCCATCACGATGATTTGCGCATTGTGCTCTTCGGCGAGCTTCGCACCGTCCTTGCGATCTCGCGAGACAATCGTCGGCGTGGCCGACGCCAGCAGTAGGGCCTCGTCACCCGTATCGATTGCGCTGTCGCGCCCCGCGTCAACGAATGCCGGTCCGTGCATCTTTCCGCCGTATCCACGTGTAAGCGCGACGGTGCGCTTTCCCCGTGCCAGGAGCGCGCGGGCTATGGCGATCGAGATCGGGGTCTTGCCGCTTCCGCCGGCTGTGAGATTTCCGACACAAACAACCTTCGCCGAACTGCGATACCGCACCGTTTGATTGGCTTTGAGCGCTGTCACGGCGCCATAAAGCCAGCCCAAAGGTGCGAGCGCGTTCACGGCGAAGCGCGCCGCGTAGTCCTTGCCGTTCCAGAACTCAGGCGCTCGCATCGGTGAGCAAAGGCTCGATCGCATCGAGCGTTTTTTGGACGGCTCCGCCCATGGCAGCCGCTGCACTTTTGGCGGCCTGTCCTGCGCGTTGTGCGTCGCTGGAATTGGAAAGCCAATGCTTGGCGAGAGCCACGACATCACCGCAGCCGTTCACCAACCCACTTCCTTGCGCCGCGAAGATTGCCTGATACGCGGGCGCGAAATTGTGCGTGTGCGGCCCGGCCATGACGGCGCAACCCATGTGCGCCGGTTCGAGCGGGTTCTGTCCGCCATGTGGGACTAGGCTGCCGCCAATGAACGAAAACGGCGCTACTGAATAGAACAGTCCCAGTTCACCCATCGTATCTGCGACATAGACCTGCGTGTCGAGTGTTGGCAGCGCGTTCTGAGAACGTCGCGCGTTCGAACGGCCGCCGCAAAGCATCGCGATATTGGCGCCACGATCCGGATGGCGTGGCGCAATGATGGTGAGAAGGTCTGGGAAGCTGGTGCGCAGCAAGTCATGCGCCGGAAGGATCGTTTCGTCTTCCCCGGGATGGGTGCTCGCTGCCAGCAGGACAGGGCGATCAGCAACCGCTTCATGCAGTGCGGCTAGTTTTGCCGGATCGGCATTGAGCGGCGCAGCGTCAGCCTTGAGGCTCCCAGTGGTAACAACGCGCGAGGCCCCCAACAATGAGAGGCGGTTCGCAGTTTCCGCGTCCTGTGCGAGGCAGATATCGAACTGCGAGAGTAGAGACGAAGCGACGCGCCTAGCGCGTTTCCACCCGCGGAAGGATTTCTCCGAGATGCGGCCGTTGACAAGCGCCAACTTCGTGCCGCGTGCATGCGAAAATCGCAGGAGATTGGGCCACAATTCTGAATCGACGAACAACCCGATTTGCGGCTGCCAATGATCCAGGAACCGGCGAACAGCCGAAGGGGTGTCAATCGGAACGAACTGATGCACGGCGCGGCTCGGCAAACGCTCGGCCAACAGCTTTGCGGACGTAACGGTCCCACTCGTCACAAGCACATTCCGGTCTTGTCTCAGAAACGCGCTGACCAGAGGCAGCGCCGACATGGTTTCGCCGACACTTGCGCCATGAATCCAGACGAGCGGGCCGGTGGGGCGCTTTACCGTCGCATAGCCGAGACGTTCGCCTATCCGCGCCGTGTCTTCCTTGCCGCGAAGCGCGCGCTGGCGGAGGAAGAATGGTACCGCGGGCGCGAGCGCCATCGTGGCATAACGATAGGCGAGCAATCCGAGTGGCCCCGAGGACATCGTCAGGCATGCTCCGCGCGGCTATCGAGGCCATGCTGATATAGCCGCGCGTAGAGGCCGCCGTTTGCTATCAGCTCTGCATGCGTACCGGATTCCGCGATGCGTCCGCGATCCATGACATAGATGCGGTCGGAATCCAGAACGGTCGAAAGTCGATGCGCGATGACGATGGTCGTGCGGCCCTCCATCAGATGTGAGAGCGCGTCCTGCACCTGACGTTCGCTTTCAGTATCGAGAGCGGATGTTGCTTCGTCCAGCAGCAGGATTGGTGCGTTCCGCAACATGGCGCGTGCGATGGCGATGCGCTGACGCTGGCCGCCGGACAATTTCAATCCGCTTTCCCCTACCGTTGCGTCGTACCCAGCCGGCAGAGCCATGATGAATTCATGCGCGGCCGCAGCCTTTGCGGCGGCGATGATTTCATCGCGCGTCGCACCACGACGGCCAAGCGCGATGTTGTCGGCGATCGATTCATCGAAAAGGATCGGCTCTTGGGTCACCAACGCAATGTGTTCGCGCAGGGATTCCAACGTCACGTCGCGGATGTCCTGGCCATCGATGGAGATAGAGCCGCCATCGACGTCATGGAATCGCAGCAAAAGATTGAAGACCGTGGTCTTTCCGGCGCCCGAAGGTCCCACAAGTGCGATCTTCTGGCCAGGAGTTACGTCCAGTGAAACGTGATCAAGCGCCGTTGCGTCAGGATTATAGCGGAAGAGCACGTTGGCGAACCGCACCGAACCTCGGGTGCCAGTCATCACCAAAGGTTTTGCGCTCTGTCGGTCGACGATCGTTGGCTTGGCGTCGATTACCGAGAAGATGCGGTTCGCAGCCGCCAGACCTTCCGTCGAAACGGTTTGCAACTGGCTGAGATTGCGCACCGGCTGCTGTGCCAAAAGCATCGCCGCCAGAAAGGCGAAGAACTGATTGACCGACAAGTGACCATGAAGGCTCATATAACCGGCAATCGCGAACGTAAGTGCAGCTGCGACGCCGCCAATGAAATCGGTGGACGGAACAGCGGCGGACCGGGCCCGCACAGCTTTCAAAAGATAGCGCAGACGTTTTGTAATGAGGCCGTCCGCAATAAATGTTGCGTGGTCTTCGAGGTTATAGGCCTTGATGATGCGCCTGCCCGTGAGGGCTTCGGACAGCGACTTTGAGAGCGTTCCTGTCTGCTCCATGCTGCGCGTGGAGGCTTTGCGAAGCGAGCGGCTGATCTTGTTGATGACCCAGACGATCGGCGGCAACAGCGCAAGCGAGATCAACGAGAGTTGCCAACTGTTCCAGACCATCACAACAATCATCGCGATGAGCGTCAAAATTTCACGGCCCATGGCGAGGACGCCTCGCGTGATTGCATTGCGAAGGAGTGTCGTATCGTAAAGAAATTTTGAGATCATATCGGATGAGTGAACGGCGTTGAGCCCGCCCAGATCGAGACGAATTTGATTGTTGAACATGTCGCGCTGAATCGCGGCACCGATTTTCTCGGATATTGTATTGGTCAGTGCCTGCTCGCCAAAGCTTGATACCGCTCGAAGCATAATCACGCCCATGTATTCCAACGGCACGATCAGGAATTGGTCCGAATGTTTCAGAAGAAAAACGCGCTTTATAGCCGGGTTGATCAAACCGGCCATCAGCCCCGTCATCGCTGCGGACACAACCATGCAGAAAACTGCAAACGCCAGCAGATTCCATTGGTTTCGCAGATAATCATGCGCAATGCGCCGCAGAATGCCCATGTCTCCCATAGACTCGTGCGCTACAGGAGGGGCGGCTGCCAATGCCGTTGCCACCTTTGCGTTCAAATTGTCGGGACGCAGATTCATTGGCGCGGGTCTAGCACGGCGGCAGTGGCGGGGTCACGGATTTAAGAATTAAAGCGAGTCCGGCTCCATCAGGCGGTGAATATGAACCACGAAATAGCGCATTTGCGCATTATCGACGCTGCCCTGTGCCTTGCCGCGCCAGGCCTTTAGCGCCTCGGCATAGTTCGGATACATGCCGACCATGTCGAGCTTCTTGAGATCCTTGAATTCGAGAGTCTCCGGCGAAACGAGCTCGCCGCCAAAAACCAGATGCAGAAGTTGCTTGGGTTCATGATCGGTCATGGCTCACCCCGGAAGTTTCAGATGCTTCAGTTTTGCAAGCAACGCGGCATGGAGTGCGGGGCCAGCGCAAATGAAGCTTCGTTGAATCGGATTCGCGCCATTGTAGCGCAATGGGGCGCCGTCATGCGCAGTCAGACTTCCTCCGGCTTCGCGCACGATGATGTCGGCAGCTGCCATATCCCAATCGTGTTTCGCGGAAAGCGCGAGTGTGGCATCGAACGCGCCACTCGAAACTAGCACCATGCGGTAGGCGACAGAGTTGCGTGTCTCGATTTCCATCGGTGGCCACGGCGTGTTGGGCGGGTCGGACCACGCGGGATGTGCGAACATCGTTTTGTCGCCGAGCATCCGGCAACCTTCGAGTTCAGCGCGTGCGGTGACATGAATGGGCGCGCCGTTCAGCGTTGCACCACCGTCGCTGATAGCCGAATAGCACTCATCGAGAATCGGGTTGTAAACGACACCCGCGATTGCCGCTCCGTGGCGCACCAATGCCGCGCAAATGGTAAAATGCGGACGGCCTTTCAAGAATGCGACTGTTCCATCGATCGGATCGACGACAAACACATGCTCCTTGCCGAGCCGAGCAGCATCATCCTCGGTTTCTTCCGAAAGCCATCCGTATTCTGGCCGCGCGGCGATCAGTGTTTCGCGCAGATATTTGTCGACGGCGAGATCCGCGTCGGTGACTGGCTGGCCTTTGCCCTTGTCCCACTTTTTGTATTCGCCCTGGTAGAATTTTCGCGCGATGCCACCCGCGCTTCGTACCGTTTCTTCGAGGAGCGCCAGATCGTCTTTCAGCCTCGCGTCAGGCGCCGGCAAGCGTCATGCCCTCCACACGGACCGTCGGCGAATTTGTGCCGTGGCGAAATTCGAGGTCGTTCGCCGGCGTAAGATTGCGGAACATGTCTATCAGATTGCCCGCGATCGTTACGCCGGAAACCGGATAAGCGATCTTGCCATTCTCGATCCAGAAGCCGGCAGCACCGCGGCTGTAATCGCCTGTCACGCCGTTGACGCCAAAGCCCATCAATTCGGTGACGTACAGACCTTGGCTGATATCGCCCATCAATTGGTCGTGCGAGATTTTGCCCGGCGCCATGTAGAGATTGGTCGTTGAGGGCGAGGGCGGGCCACCTGTGCCGCGCGCCGCGTGGCCGTTGCTGGTGAGGCCGAGCTGCCGCGCGCTGGCAGTGTCGAGCAGCCAGCACTGCAGTACGCCGTTTTCGATCAGCGATTGCTTGGTGTTGCGAACGCCTTCGCCATCGAACGGCTTGGAACGCAAGCCGCGGACGCGATGCGGATCATCGATGATGTCGATGCCCGGCGCGAAGATCTCGGCGCCCATTTTGTCTTTCAAGAAACTCACGCCGCGCGCGATGGACGCGCCGGAAATCGCACCTGCAAAGTGGCCGATCAGTCCGCTTGCCGAATCCTTATCGAATACGACGGGCACTTTCTGCGATGAAACCTGGCGCGGGTTTAGCCGCGCGATGGCTTTTTCGCCGGCGCGCTTACCGATGTCTTCCGGCTTGCGCAGATCGGTGGAATAGCGCGCACTGGTATAGTCGTAGTCGCGTTCCATGCCGGTGCCTTCGCCAGCGAGGACCGCGACGCCGATATTCTGCGTCGTGCCGGCATAGGTGCCGTAGAATCCTTCGCTGGTGGCAAGCGCCACAGCTGAGCGTCCGAAACTCGCCCCGCCACCTTCGGAATTGGTAATCCCTTTGATGGCCATCGCGCTGCCTTCGACGGTGCGAGCACGCTCA
>DASZML010000160.1:0-3163 GCA_035551875.1 Rhizomicrobium sp. | reverse complement strand
GCAAGGCGGCTTCGGCGGCATGTTGTCGATTCGCGTAAAAGGTGGAGAAACAGCCGCTATAGCAACGGCGGCGCGCGTAAAGATCTGGAAGCGGGCTACATCGCTCGGCGGCACGGAGAGCTTGATCGAGCACCGCGCGTCGGTCGAAGGTGAGAATACGCCATGCCCCACCGATCTTTTGCGCCTGTCCGCCGGCATCGAAGATGCTTCCGATCTTATCGCCGATCTTGAACAGGCGCTTGCCGGGAACGCTTAAAATCAAGCCCGGCTCGCGAGCCGGGCTTGCATTCAGGATTTGGTTACGCCTTTTGTGCGCTCGCGATGTAACGATCGACGACTTTGTCGAGGACCGCTAGCGGCACCGCGCCGCAAACCAAGATCGCCTTGTGGAATTGGCGGATATCGAATTTGGCACCAAGCGTTTGCTTGGCCTTTTCACGCAACTTCAGAATGTGAAGCTTGCCAACCATGTAGGCGCAAGCCTGCCCGGGCCATACGCAATAGCGTTCGACTTCGGTGATGGCCGATGCGTCCAGATCGCCAAGCGTATCGGTATAATACTTCACCGCCTTTTCACGGCTCCATTTCATCGCATGCATGCCGCTATCGACGACAAGGCGCACGCCGCGGAACATCGCATCGTGCATATAGCCGATACGGCCCCACGGATCATCGGCATACATGCCCATCTCGTCCGCGAACTGCTCGGAATAAAGCGCCCAGCCTTCGACATAGGCAGTGAAGCCGGACACTTTTCGGATCAGCGGCAGGTCGGTCTCTTGCTGGATGCTGAGCTGGAGGTGATGACCTGGAATACCCTCGTGATAGCTGAGCGTGGATAGCGTCCAGCTCGGCACTTCGGCGGTGTCGCGCAGGTTGATGTAATACATGCCGGGACGCTTGCCATCGAGCGAACCAGGATTGTAGTAGCCGCCCGGCGCGCCCGCTTCGGTAGCTTTCGGCACCCGCTTGATGACAAGATCGGCCTTGGGCAGTACGCCATAAAATTCCGGCAATCTCGCGCGCACTTTTTGAATCTTCACATTCAAATCGGCGAGCAGTTTTTCCTTGCCTTCATCGGTGTTCGGATAACGGAATTTGGGGTCGTCATACATCTGGCGCAGGCGTTCTCCCACGGTACCTTTGGTGAGACCGAGCTTTTTCATGTCGGCATCGATGCGTTGTGTGTAATCGGAAACGACCTGAAGACCGGTGGCATGAATTTCCTCAGGGCTCATGCTGGTGGTTGTCGCCGCCGCGACGCTATCGGCGTAATATTGATCGCCTTTCGGCAGACGCCACACGCCCGCATCATGTACCGCGGTTGAACGCATTTGCTTCACAAGCGCGATCTGCCGGTCGAGAGCGGGATAGACCTTCTCGCTTACCAATTTGGTTGCTCGCGCTTTCCAATCGCCAGGGATGTTCTTCGCCTTGGTCTTGGTGACGAGCGCATCGACGATCACGGACTTTCCTGCCTCGACGCCGCGCAGAGCGGTCATCTGCGCCAATGTCTTGTCGAGCGCGAAATCGGGCGGTGTCACACCGAGCGCTACATCGTGACGAACGACGTCGGAATCGCGATCGAGCGCTAGCGCAACACCATCAAGGCGTTCGAGGAAGTATTCCGCATCATCCTTCGTCTCGACCGGTTGTTGGCTCGCAAGAAAGTCGGGGAATTGTTGATAGGTGCCCGTGAGCTGGCTGACGATGTAGGGCGCTCCCGCCCCGGTGCCCCCATATGCATAGCGGTGATTATCGTTGTTCTGCTGGTCCAGACCGTACTGGACAGTCTCGTAATTGATCGCGTCCATACCGCTTAACGACGTGGCATCGAATCCGTTGAGCCGTTGGAGTTGGCTCGCCGTCAACGCTTTCTGTGCGGCATATCCAGCGAGCGAATTGTCATCGATCTCGCCACGTTGTTTCGCGCGCGGCCCGGTGTCCACTCCGAGGAACGTCGTTCCTACCGGTGACATGTCGAGATTCTCGTCCATGAACTTGTCGAACAGCGCGTTTAGTCCGGCAGAAGGTGACGAACTGCCGTCCATCGCAGCGGCGCGCAGCAGCGGCGAGGACAGAGCAGTTACGGCAGCGGCGGCGACGCCCGACCTCAAAACATTGCGGCGATGAAGCATAAGAACAACTCCCTTCGATGGATGGGTCATGACCTAAGCCTGCCTCTGGTCGCGGACAAGCGCGACAACCCGTATAGGCGAGTTTTTCGCAGTCAACTCACCGTGCATTTCATTCACGAGCGCTCGCAACATTCCGGGCGCGCATGGCCCGGATGCGGTCAACGCGCCTCGTAGCGTTTTGCAGTTGTGAGAAAGCCGGGCAGCCCGAGCTTTCGGTTGGGGCTGCGATAGAGCGCAAAGCCGCCCACGGCATGATCGAAGACATCCGGCAAGCCTGCGTAAACCGTCCACCAATTGCCCGGCGTTCCGGTGGCGGTGCCCGGTTCTTTCACAGGTTCACGCTCACCGAACAGCAATTTATACAATTTTTGCGCAGACTCATGGGCTTGGGCTCTGGCCACTTCGCGCAGGCCGGGCATGGGATGAGTCCCTTTCAGAGTTATCGATGAAAACTCTCGCACAATTCGAAACAATTGCACGCGTTTGATTTCAGCACGCGGAAATCTGTGCTCGCTACAAATTGCCCGATACGTAGGTGGGGAGAACTTTACGTGAGCGAATTCGATCTGCCGGAGGACAAGCATCCGGGCAGTCCGATGCGCGTACTCGTGCTCGCATCGCAGAAAGGCGGTTCGGGAAAGACGACGCTTTCAGGCCATATGGCGGTGGAAGCGGAGCGCGCGGGCCTTGGGCCAGTCGCGTTGATCGACACCGATCCGCAAGGAAGCCTTGCGCAATGGTGGAATGCGCGCGCGGAATCGGTGCCGTATTTCGCGCAAGTCGGCGTTCTGGATCTCGGCGATGCACTCGCGCATCTCAAAAAATCCGGCGTGCGCCTGGCGGTGATCGATACACCGCCCGCAATCACGGATTCCATCGCCAAGGTCGTGGCGCATGCGGATTTGGTTCTGGTGCCGACGCGGCCGAGCCCGCACGATCTGCGTGCGGTGGGCGCGACCGTGGATATCGCGGAGCGTTTTGACAAGCATCTCGTCTTCGTCATCAACGCTGCGACCCCGCGCGCA